>NZ_CAXAOY010000008.1:0-241864 GCF_963970975.1 Pseudomonas sp. RA_15y_Pfl1_P11 | reverse complement strand
CCCACTCGGGTGCTGACACACCAGTGCTGGCTACGGCCTTTGCCCCGCACGCGTTCTATAACCTTACGATGAACCAGTTTGATGCGCGACAGCGCTACGTCGAAGATGTAGTGGGGCCTCCCACATTGTCAATGTGTGGCGGCCTTCAGGCATTTGAGTGCCTTGAATTCGCTGCGCACCCCATCAATCTTCTGCGTCAGCTTCAAGCGTTGTTGCGCACTACTGTCACCCATCAGGTCGACCAACAGACTGCGCGCTGCCGCTTCTGTCTGGGCATAAGCGGCGCGGTATTGCGGGGTCCACAAACTTTCCCGATCCACCAGCAGCTGCTGCATTTTCTGCGGAAAGTCGGTGCTACCGCGGTGTTGCACGGCGTCGATGAATTGAGCCTGCCACTGCGCACGGTTGCCGATCCATCCCGTGTTCTGGTCTCCCAAAGCGAGCGACCAGGCCGTTACGCGACTTTGCTGACGGGTGCTGAGCGGGCCGATCCACGCATCCAGGCGCTTGCTCATACGCTCGGCGCGCTCTTTGATCTGCTGGGCGAGGGGCGGCTTGAGGTATTCATCCCGGCGCTTGCGTAGATCCTTGGCCAATGCCTCGTTCATTTCCCTGACCTGCTGATCGTCCAGGCCCTTGAGCAGTTCGATGGCTGATGGCGTGATCTCACGGGCGATCTCGTCAATAGCCTGCTTGGCCTCGACAGTTCTGGACTGTAGTGCGGCTTCGGTGACTTGATTGTTGTCGACCATCTGTTGCAGGCGATCCAGCCAATCCAGATAAACCGGCAGTTGCGTGGTGCAGTGCCAGGCCAGGTGTTCCTTGAGTCTGTCGTTGAACCAGCTCTTTTGCCCGGCGTTCATGTCCAGATAATCGTTGAGGGTCCAGGGGATGATCACGTCCAGGTTGCGGTAGGCCAGGCCCACACGATTGCAGCCGGCGAGCATCAGGCTCACGGTCAGTAATACCACCAGTAATTTGAGCCGACGCAGCATGGGCGGGTCCTTCGCGGAATGGGGTGTCACATGTGAACCCGCGCTGGGCGCGACAGTTCAGCCCATTAATAGAACGTCCGCGCAGCCTTCAACGTCAACAGACCATCGCATTGCGAATTATGTCCGGAATACGCCGAGCAATCCCCGCCGCTCAGGCTGGAGTCGCTGTAGATCAGGTTCAGGTCAACGCCCATCCAGTCCCGCGAGAACTGCACCGACCAGTCACTGAAGGCGCGGATGGAGCCGCCGTCCACCGAGACTGGAGTGCCCAACTGATGAGTGGTGTATTTCATGCTGACCCCAATGCCGAAAGGCTGGGTGCCGCCGAGGTCGGCAAATAGGGTGCTGTCTTGGCGGTCCGGGTCGTTGCTGAAGGAGGCGCCAAAGCGATTGCCCAGCAGGTTCAGGCCGCCGTAGAACTCCTGGCTGTCGAGGGGGCTGAGCTTGGGGTAGCTGTAATGGATCAAGCCCACTTCGTAGCCTAAGGTCTGGTCGAAGGGGTGTTTGAAACCCATGTAGGAATCGACTTCGAGGGTGCTGGCTGAGGACAAGCCCATATTTGGGGAAAACTGGCCGAAGTACAGGCCGCTGTCGTGGCTCAGGTCCAACCCGCCATGGAACGAGTCGCTGCCAGGCGACGTCGGCTTGACCAAGCCCTGCGCCATGCTGCGGCTGGGAGTGGTGCCCAATTTCAAATCGAAATCGCCAAATTCGCGCTGAAAGATTTGCGCTTCGGCGAAGGGGCTGGCCAGCAGGGCTGCGACCAGGAAAATACAGGATTTGAGCATGCTTCACACCATGAAAAGCGAGGAGCAGTGACGAAGGACATCGGGCAGATGCCCGCGTTAGACGCGTGCAAGCATACCGGCGAATGCCGGCAGGTGAGGCCCGTTCGTCGATTCATGCAAATATGTGGATGATTGGAGAGGGTATTTCGAACTCTAGTCCTAGCGCCTTGAGGGCAAGACGCTTAGGGACCAGGCGTGTTGCACAGTATTACTTTTTACCCAAGCTGATCTGCTTGGATGGGCCGAAAGTCTGGCCGCTCACGCCTTTGGCAATTTGCTGGATTTCGCCGCCGGACTTAAGGAACGCAGCGATCTGGCTGTTGATCGATTCGCTGGTTTCAACGGCTGGAGCTGGCTTTGCTTTGCTGTTGGATGCTTTTACACGCATGGCGGCCACTAACCTGTAGAAAATTAACTTGGCCAGGCATCGTACAGGAAATACTTGACAATTGCTTGGTAAATATCTCCCGGGAATAAGTGCTGCGGCCGGAAATGGTAAAGTTTCATTGTTGAAATAAACCCCCTAACTTATTGTTTTAATTCGAAACCATGGGGTGGACGACGGTTGGCGGCTTGGAAAAACCAGCCGGTTGATCGGACGAGCGGGGGCTGTGCGTTGGGTGGTGCTATTGCTAGGCCACGTCAGCCCGCGTTTTTTCAGGCGCCCGCGCGTGGCGGGTCCAACTCGGGTAGAATGCCGCTCACGCAATGAGGGTATTTGGACATGGCTTTAGTCGGGCGCTACAACAGCTTGCAAGTGGTAAAACACACTAACTTCGGTTTGTACCTGGATGGTGCGCAAGACGGTGAAATCCTCTTGCCTAATCGGTATATCCCTAAAGATATTCCCAGCGAAGATGAAGACTGGCTTAACGTTTTCATCTATCTGGACAGCGATGACAAACTCATCGCCACCACTGAAAAACCAAAAGTTCAAGTGGGCGAATTCGCCAGTTTGAAAGTGGTGGAAGTCAACAGTATTGGCGTGTTCCTTGACTGGGGCTTGCCCAAGGATCTGTTGCTGCCGTACTCGGAAGAAAAACGCCAGATGACCGCAGGTGAATACTGCGTGGTGCACGTTTATCTCGACAAACACACCAAGCGCATCACCGCCACTGCACGCCTGGATCGTTACCTGGACAAAACGCCGGCGAACTACCAGGTGGGCCAGGAAGTCGACCTGCTGGTGGCTGAAGCCACTGATATGGGTTTCAAGGCGATCATCAACAACAAGCATTGGGGCCTGATCCACAAGAACGAAGTGTTCAAGTTCCTGCGCCCGGGCAAGGAAGAAAAGGGCTTTATCAAAGAGATCCGCGCTGACGGCAATATCAGCCTGAGCCTGCAACCGGTCGGCCAGGAAGCAGCCTCCAGCCTGAACGCGAAGATCCTCGCCAAGTTGCGTGAAAACAACGGCACCTTGCCGGTCAGCGACAAAAGCGACCCGACGGTCATCAGTAACGTGTTCGGCGTGAGCAAGGGCAACTTCAAGAAAGCCATTGGTGCGCTGTATAAGCAGGGCCAGATCGTGATTCACGCGGATCGCATTGAACTAAGCTGATCGCACTTTGCTCTTCTGTAGGCGCCGTCCGGTGCCTACAGAGGTTTCATCAATGACCAAGAAAACGCTCTTCGCCTACCTCGGCACTCTGCTCGCGTTCCTGATCCTGGACGGCCTCTGGCTTGGCGTCCTCATGGGACCCACCTACAAATCCCTGCTGGGTCCACTGATGCTGGATCAGCCCCGCCTGTTGCCCGCGACATTCTTCTATCTCCTTTATGTACTGGGTTGCGTAGTGTTCGTGGTCTTGCCCAGCACCCGTTGGCAACGCGCCGCCCGCCTTGGAGCCTTGCTTGGCCTGGTTGCCTACGGCACCTATGACCTGAGCAACTGGGCCACGCTGCAAGGTTGGTCCGCGCAGTTGGCAATCATGGACATGGCCTGGGGCACCTTTCTGACTGCGGCGTGCTGTACGGTGGGCTACTTGTGTGCACATCGAGTGCACCGTTGATTGTGTACAGGATTGATGTGCACCGTAGCTGAGCGTAGTCCCTGCTTCTAGACCTGTATCAATCGCTTTGGAACACCGTATCAAAGGGATTGCGCTCAATTGGCACGCATTCTGCTGACTGTCTCGTATACAAACCATACCGCCTCCCGTATGCACCCCGTGACGGAAGCGCAGGCCGGTATTTCGAGGAGCCCAGCGATGACCGAACAATTGCCCAAAGGCTACAGCCCGCGCCTGTATAACAAGGACTTGGGCCCACTGCCGCAAAAGTGGACCTGGTACAACATATTCGCCTTCTGGATGAGCGACGTGCACAGCGTTGGCGGCTATGTGTTCGCCGCCAGCCTATTCGCCCTGGGGCTGGCCAGTTGGCAGGTGTTGATCGCCTTGCTCGCCGGTATTTGCATTGTGCAGTTGATCGCCAACCTGGTGGCTAAGCCGAGCCAGCAGGCCGCTGTGCCTTACCCCGTGATTTGTCGGCTGGCGTTCGGCGTGTTCGGTGCGAATATCCCTGCTGTGATTCGTGGCTTTATCGCCGTGGCCTGGTACGGGATCCAGACGTATTTGGCATCAAGTGCGTTGATCATTGTGGTGCTGCGCTTCTTCCCACAGATGGCGGTGTATGCCGAACCGCATTTTGCAGGCCTGTCCTACCTTGGCTGGTTTGGTTTCCTGAGTCTGTGGCTGCTGCAGGCGGCCGTGTTCTGGGCTGGTATGGAGTCTATTCGCCGCTTTATCGATTGGGCGGGGCCGGTGGTGTATGCGGTGATGTTTGCCCTGGCCGGCTGGATCGTGTGGAAGGCGGGTTGGTCGAATATCAGCTTCACGCTGTCAGAGAAATCCCTGTCGGGTTGGCAGGCGTTTGGCCAGGTGATCGTGGCCACCGCGCTGGTGGTGTCGTACTTCTCCGGGCCAACCCTGAATTTCGGTGACTTCAGCCGCTACTGCCGCAGCATGCAGGACGTACGACGCGGCAACTTCTGGGGGCTGCCGGTGAATTTCCTGGCGTTTTCCCTGGTCACCGTGGTGATCGTCTCGGGCACCTTGCCGGTGTTCGGCGAAATGCTGCATGACCCGATTGCCACGGTTTCGCGCATCGATAACAGCATGGCGGTGTTGCTCGGTGCCTTTGCCTTTGTCACCGCGACCATTGGCATCAATATTGTCGCCAACTTCGTTTCCCCGGCGTTTGACTTCGCCAACGTCGCGCCGAGCAAAATCAGTTGGCGTGCGGGAGGGATGATCGCCGCGGTGGCGTCGATCTTTATCACGCCGTGGAACCTGTTCAATAACCCGCTGATGATCCACTACACCCTGGATATCCTCGCCGCCTTTATCGGACCACTGTTCGGGATTCTGATGGTAGATTTCTACCTGATCAAAAAACAGAAGATCGACGTGGATGCACTGTTTGATGACAGCCCCAGCGGGCGCTACTACTTCGACGGTGGCGTGAACTGGACGGCGGTCAAGGCGCTGGTGCCGGCGACGCTGGTGGGTGTCGCGATCACCTTTACTCCGGCGTTGCAGGTTATGGCCAACTTCGCTTGGTTTACCGGCTGCTTCCTGGGTGGGCTGTTTTTCCTGGTGTTGGCTCGGCGTGAGCAGATTCGTGTGCCTGGGCCGCTGGTTGTCGGCTGAGCAGTACCGAGCCCGCTATTAAAAGGCCCGCGCCGGCAATCGCCAGCGCGGGTTGCAACCCGCCGCTGAGGTGGCTGCTGACCGATGCCAGCAAAGGGCCGCTCAGTTGGCCGATGGCAAAGCTGGCGGTCAGCAGCCCGGTACTGCGCTGGTAGCCGTGGGGCGCGACGTCCCGCAGGCGAGCCATCACCAACTGCATGCAGGCCAGGAACGGCCCGCCACACAGCAGCACGCCCAGCGCCAAACCCCAGCCATTGCCGAACAGACAGGCGAACACACCGGCCGCTTGCAGCCACAGCGTGGTCATCAGCCAGCGGCGCGTGGTGTGCGGGTCCTTGCGGCGCAGGCTCGCCACTCCCACGCCAATCGCTGCGGCCAGGCCAAAGCACGGCCAGAACAGATCGGCCTGCCAGGCGCCTTTGAACTGAGCGCTGGCCATCTGCGACAGGAAGGTTGCCGGAATGATGTAGCCAAGGCCGAACAGCACGTAGATCCAGCACAAATGCGCGATGCTGCCGTTGCTGCCTACCTCGGTGCCGCTGGCAACCGCTGGGCCATCGGCATAAGGCCTGGGCAGGAAAGGCAGGATTGCCAACAACATCACCAGCGCCACCACGCCATACACCAGCCACAACGTTGCCGAGTTTTGCTCCAGCAGGTTGGAGCCCAGGGCCAGTAACCCGGTCAACAGTATCCCCAACCCTGGTCCGGCGAATACCAAGGCGCCCAGGCGTGGACGCCCGGCTGCAATCGCCAATGGTTGGCTGAGGCTGGTGATCATCACCAGTGCCCATGCACTCGCGACACCGGTACCAAAGCGCAGCAATAAGTGCGGCCAGAACCCATAAGCCCAATACGACGCCAGCGTCAGCAACACACACAACCATAAGCCGCCATACAAGCGCCCGCGCACCTGGTGGTGCCTGCGCGCAAAGATCGAATCCACCGCGCCGACGAAGTAGCCCAGGTAGTTGGCGGCAGCGATCAGGCCTGCGCCGGTCAGGTCGATCTGCCCCTCACTGAGCAGGTGCGGCATTTGTGGGGTGAGGGCGAAGCGGCCAATGCCCATCGCCATCATCAGGGCGACAAAGCTGGCAAGTAAGCGAATCAAGGGAGACATGGTCAAATTTCCTGCGGGTAAGCGAATACCCACAGGCTAAAGCTGATTGACTTTCTGTAAAATTGAATAATAGTGAGCAACTTGTTCAGTTTTGGAGAAAGGTATGGAGTTCAGTCAATTGCGCATTTTCCAGGCCGTGGCCGAAGAGGGCTCCATCACCCGCGCCGCCGAGCGTCTGCATCGGGTGCCGTCGAACCTGTCGACCCGGCTCAAGCAGATGGAGGAACAGCTCGGCGTCGAGCTGTTCGTGCGTGAACGCCAACGCTTGCAGCTTTCTCCGGCAGGCAAGGTGTTGCTCGACTACAGCACCCGTCTGCTGGCGTTGCACGACGAAGCCCATGGCGCCGTGCAAGGCGGGCAACCGGCTGGAGATTTTGTGTTGGGCAGCATGTACAGCACGGCAGCGGTTCACTTGCCCAAGCTGCTGGCGCGCTATCACAAGGCTTATCCGATGGTGAACCTGCAAGTGCAATCGGCGCCCAGCGGTGAGTTGCTCGAAGGCTTGATCACCGGTCGTCTGGATGCTGCATTCGTGGACGGCTCCATCACCATCGCGTCCCTGGACGGCGTCGCCCTGTGCGAGGAACGATTGGTGCTGATATGCGAGGCCGATCACCCGCCGGTGCGCGGGCCGCAGGATGTGGCCGGGCGTTCAGTGTTCACCTTCCGCCGCAGTTGCGCTTATCGCACTCGCCTGGAAACCTGGTTTTCCCACGAGCGTGTGGCCATGGGGCGGGCAATCGAGATTGAATCCTATCAAGGCATGCTCGCCTGCGTGATTGCCGGCTCCGGCGTGGCGTTGATGTCCGAGTCCATGCTCGAGAGCCTTCCAGGCAAGGAAAATGTGTCCGTTCATCCGCTGATGGGGCCTTTTGCCACTGCGACCACCTGGCTGATGTGGCGAAAGGGTATGCTCGGCGCTAACCTCAATGCATGGATCGACGTTCAGCAAGAGGGCAGGGCAGAGGTCCTGCGAGACGCACGTGCAATTGCTTGAACGATCCGTCAGGATTTGAATCAATTCAGTAATAGTTCGTTGTGGTTTCGTTCATGCATTACGTAGGACTTAGGGCTACTATCAATGTAGGAAAAGGCGACAGAACTTGCGCCTACCAGCATTACCCTCAAGGGGGGCAACCATGAAAGAGAAAATTCAAAACTGGCTCCATGATCTGGGTGTTGCACTGGGCTTGATCGAGCCTCCGCTACAACCGGTGCCTATTCGCACAGATGATGAGCAGCGCCGCCCGCGCCGCAGGTAAGTCCTGAAGCGCTCATGCGATCGATTCGTTGATCGTGCGGGCGCTGTGCAATGGGGTGTTTTTCAGGGCGTGCTCGGTTCCCTGTCATTCGGGCGCAGCCGCAGTTTGTTCCCTACCGCTTTACTGAATTATCTGACGAGACCAGGGTTGTCGTCGGACCCTTCTTCCTATCCTGTCATCCGTGTCTTTTTCCGGTTCGTCCTTCTCTATTTTCGTCTTCACAAGGACGCAAGGGTAGTGGGATGTCGAGCATTGATGGCGAAGGTATGGTGATTTCCGACAGGGTTGAGCGTCGTAGGTTTCTATCGATTGAGCAGGCAGATTTGCGTAGCGTGCGTGCCTTGGTGATTCACCAGACGGATGCCCCAAATTGAACAACGCATGGATTGGTATGGGCCTCTTTAGTCCAGGAAATCATCCAGCAAACTCACACTTGAGCGTTGAGGGATAAAAAACGGGTGCGACATCCGACGTCGCACCCGCTGAAGAAACCGCTCTACATTCTGTTATGCATCACACAGCCCGAGCCACCACCGCCTCCGGCTTACGCGACAACAAACTCACCAGTACAAAACTCACCAGCCCGACCGCCAGGCTGTAGTAAATCGGCGTGTTCGCATCCAGCCCGTCCTTGAACATAAATACCAGCGCCGTCACAAACCCCAAGGTCATTGAGCTAATCGCCCCCGACGTCGTCGCGCGCTTCCAGAAGATCGCCCCCATCAACGGAATCAACATACCGCCCACCAGCAGGTTGTAGGCCAGGGTCAGTGCGCTGATCACATCGTTCACTACCAGTGCGATACCCAGCACGGCAATACCGGTCAGCATCGTGAACAAACGGTTGATCGCCAGGCTCGACTGTTTACCGCCACGCAGGCGCGGCAGCAGGTCTTCGGTGAGGACGGTGGAGGCGGCCAACAAACCGGCGCTGGCCGTGGACATCATCGCCGCGAGAGCCGCGGCAATCACCAGGCCGCGAATCCCGTCGGGCAGCGACACTTTCACGATCGCGGCAAAGGCGTTGTTGACGTTATCCAGGTCCGGAATCAGCACCTGCGCCGCCATGCCGATCAGTGCACAGGCCAGGCCGTAGAGGATGCAGTAGAAGCCGGCGAAGGTGCCTGCGTATTGTGCGACTTTTTCGTCACGCGCGGTGAACACCCGTTGCCAAATGTCCTGGCCGATCAGGATGCCGAAGAAGTAGATCATGAAGTAGGTGATGATCGTGTCCCAGCCGATGGCGGTGAAGCTGAAGCTCGACGCCGGCAGCTTGGCCACCAGCTCGTCCCAGCCGCCAACGCGATACAGGCAGATTGGAAGCAGGATAAACATCAGGCCAACGGTCTTGATCACGAACTGCACAATATCGGTCAGCGTCAGCGACCACATGCCGCCGATGGTCGAATACACCACCACCACGCCACCGCCGAGCAGCACCGAAATCCAGAACGGCAGGCCGAACAGCACTTGCAACACCGTGGCGATGGCCAGGATCGAGGTCACGCCGATCATCAGCGCATACGCCAGCATGATCACCGCACTGGCCTGACGCGCCATGGGGTTGTAGCGCTTTTCCAGGACCTGGGTGACGGTGAAGATCTTCAGCTTGAGCAGCGGCTTGGCGAGGAACAGGTTCAGCGCAACGATGCCCATGCCCAGCGCGGCACATAGCCAGAAGCCGGAGATGCCATGCACATAACCCAGGCGCACGGTGCCGACTGTCGATGCGCCGCCCAGTACCGTGGCCGCCATGGTGCCCATGTACAGTGACGGGCCCAGGTTGCGCCCGGCCACCAGGTAGTCCTCATGGGTCTTGGCGCGACGCATGCCGTAATAGCCGAGCACGAGCATGCCGGCCGCGTAGATGAGTACGACGAATAAATCCAAAGCCATGGCGGCGAGTCTCCAATTATCTTTTTTTTGAGGATCAGGCGGCGGGTTGCAGTGCCGGTTTAACGCCCGCATCCATGCGCTTAGTGCGGGGATCGGTTGGGCCGTAGACAGCCGCCGGTTCCGGAAACACACGCAGCAAGGTCAGGTACACCACCGACGCCAGCCCCAGCGTGACCGGCAGGCTGATATCAATTCCATCGGCCAGGTTGCCCAGCGGCCCGACAAACTGCCCCGGCAGGTTGACAAAGCACAGGCCCACCAGCGCACTCGGAATCCACGCCCCCAGCCCGCGCCAGTTCCACCCATGGCTGAACCAGTAGCGTCCGCCGGTTTCACCACGGGTGAACACCTGCAGGTCATCCGGGCAGTAGAAGCCGCGACGCACAATCAGCCCCATGATCATCATCACCATCCACGGGGTGGTGCAGGTGATGATCAGCACGGCGAAGGTCGACACGCTCTGCACCAGGTTGGCGGCGAAGCGTCCGATAAAGATGAAGGCAATCGACATCACCCCAATCAGCAGCGTGGCCTTGACCCGCGACAACAGGCGCGGGAACACGCTGGACATGTCCAACCCGGTGCCATACAACGATGTAGTGCCGGTGGACATGCCACCGATCACCGCGATCAAACACACCGGCAGGAAGAACCAGGTCGGTGAGACCGCCAGCAAACCGCCGACATAGTTATTCGCCACGATGTAGTCCGGCGCCTTGATCGCCACGATGGTCGCGGTGGCCAGGCCGAACAGGAACGGGATCAAGGTGGCAATCTGTGCCAGGACCACCGCCAGCATGATGCGCATTTTCGACGTCTCACGCGGGATGTAGCGCGACCAGTCGCCGAGGAACGCGCCGAAGGAAATCGGGTTGCTCATGGCTACCAGCGCGGCGCCGATAAAGGCCGCCCAGAAACCGGTCTGCCCCATCGCTACGGTGCCGGCAAAATGGCGGTCGAAAGCCGGGGCAAAGGCGAAGATCCCCAGCAGAAACAGCAGGCTCGCCGCCCACACCGCGATGCGGTTGACCCACAACATGAAGCGAAAGCCGTAGATGCACACCGTCAGTACGAGAAGGGCGAACACGCCGTAGGCCAGGCCCAGGCTCAGGTCGGTTTCCGGCAGGCCGATCAGACGTTTTGCACCGCCCACCAACGCATCGCCTGAACTCCATACCGACAGTGAGAAGAAGGCAATCGCCGTCAGCAGCGACAGAAACGAGCCGACAATCCGCCCGTGCACGCCGAAGTGCGCACCGGAAGACACCGCATTGTTGGTGCCATTGATCGGCCCGAACAGTCCCATGGGCGCCAGGATCAGCGCACCCACCAGCACGCCCAGCACAATCGCCCAGACGCCGGCCTGAAATGACAAGCCGAACAGCACCGGGAAAGAACCCAGCACCGCGGTGGCAAAGGTATTGGCTCCGCCGAAGATCAGCCGGAACAGATCCTTGGGTGTGGCGGTGCGTTCGTGGTCCGGGATCTGCTCGACCCCGTTGGTTTCTATCTTGCGAATACGTTTACCGTTGTTTTTATTATTCATGATCAGCTCCGATCATATTGGCTAAGGGGGCGGGAGCCCTTCCGGCATAGCGGACAAATGTTCGTGACAGGCCAGCCACAGGCCTTGTTTTTGTTGTGTGCCAGACCCTTGCCGTCTAAAGACAATGGTCTCGCGCTCCTGGCTAAAGAATTGCTCCCCTTGCATGCGCAACTCGGTGGCCACGTCATGCATGAAAATCGCCACGTCACCCTGCTGGCTGACAAAGGCGTTGCTCGAGGTGCATGACAGCACCTCGAACCCCTCGTCCCGGCGCCAACTGTCCCACAGCGCCTGGTAGGCATCGCGACTGAGCAGTGGTTGGGGGAGGGTGTAGAACACAAAGCTGGCATCGGCCGTGAACGCGCCGAAGTACGCGGCGCGGTCATTACGAGCGAAGGCCGCTACCAGGTCGGCGGCGGCTTGCAGCACTTCGTGCGTGCTCATCAGCGGTGTGCCACGCCTGGCAGTACGCAGAGCATTTCGTACAGCAGGTTAGCGCCCAGCAGTGAGGTGTTACCGGTGGTGTCGTAGGGCGGCGAAACTTCTACCAGGTCGCAACCAATCAGGTCGAGGCCCTGGCAGCCACGGATGATTTCGATGGCCTGGATCGTGGTCAGCCCGCCGATTTCCGGGGTGCCGGTGCCTGGCGCCCAGGCCGGGTCGATACCGTCGATGTCGAAGCTCAGGTACACCGGGCCGCCGCCGACTTTTTCACGCACTTCGGCCATTAATGGCGCGAGGGAGTGGTGCCAGCATTCTTCGGCCTGGACCACGCGGAAACCTTGTTTGCGGCTCCAGTTGAAATCTTCGGCGGTGTAGCCCTGGGCGCGCAGGCCTATCTGCACCACGCGGTCACAATCGAGCAGGCCTTCTTCGACGGCGCGGCGGAAGGTGGTGCCGTGGGCGATTTTCTCGCCGAACATATGGTCGTTGACATCGGCGTGGGCATCGATGTGCACCAGCCCTACCTTGCCATGTTTTTTATGGATCGCCCGCAGGATCGGCAGGGTGATGGTGTGGTCGCCACCCAGCGTCATCGGGATCACGCCGTGCTCGAGGATCTCGTCGTAGGCTTCTTCGATGATGCGCACGGCGTCGAGCAGGTTGAAGGTGTTGATCGCCACGTCGCCGATGTCCGCCACCGACAGCGAGTCGAACGGCGCGGCGCCGGTTGCCATGTTGTAGGGGCGGATCATCACTGATTCAGCGCGGATTTCACGCGGACCGAAGCGGGTGCCGGCGCGCAGCGAGGTGCCGATGTCCAGCGGCACGCCGACAAAAGCGGCGTCCAGGCCCTTGGCCGATTGCAGGTGGGGAAGGCGCATCATGGTGGCGATGCCGGCAAAGCGCGGCATTTCGTTGCCGCCCAGTGGTTGGTGAAAAATCTTGTCCACGGGAGTGCCTCATCGTTGTTTTGTTTATTAGGGGCCGATTCTGCGAAATCCCTGGAAACGAAAGAATCGCCAGGGGCAAATACTTAGTTCAGATTTTTCTAAACTAATGGCTGAGGTAAACTCGGTTCAAATGTGGGCTTGCTCGCGAATGCGGTGTGTCATTCAAAGATCGTTTGACTGATCCACCGCATTCGCGAGCAAGCCCGCTCCCAGAGGATTTTGTGTGTGCCTTCGGAGACCCCATGGCCAGTGCTCTGCCCGACCTGAAACTCTTGCGCATCTTCGTCAGCGTCGTGCGGCACCAGGGGTTCGCCAATGCCCAGCACGCACTCAACCTGTCGACGTCGGCCATCAGCACTTATATGAGCCAATTGGAATCGGCGCTGGGGCTGGTGTTGTGCCATCGCGGCCGGGGCGGCTTCAGCCTGACCAGCAAGGGCGAGTTGTTCCATCAGGAAACCCTTCGCCTGCTCGGTGAGTTGGAAGGGTTCGAGCAATACGCGGCGGCGTTGAAGGGCGAACTGCGCGGTACCCTCAAGCTCGGCGTGCTCGACTCCACCGTCAGCGACAAAGCCCTGCCGTTCGCCGAAGTCATCGGCGCCTACAGCCAGGAACACCCGGCGGTGCACCTGCACTTGTCGGTGATGAGCCCTTACGAACTGCAATTGGGCGTGCAGGACAATCGCCTGGACCTGGCCATCGGCGCTTTCTCCAACCGCATGAGCGGGCTGATCTACATGCCGCTGTATCGCGAGCAGCATTGGTTGTATTGCAGCACCCGGCATCCTCTATTCAATGAACGGCGTATCCCCGAGCAAGTCATCACCCAACAACGCATGGTCGGTCGTGGCTACTGGAGCCAGGCCGAACTGGCGCGCCACGGTTTCAAGCACAGCGCCGCGACCGTGGAAAGTATGGAAGCGCAGTTGATCCTGGTGCTGTCCGGCGCCTATATCGGCTACCTGCCCGAGCACTACGCCCAGGCCTGGGCCGACAAGGGCGACCTGCGCGTGTTGCTGCCGGCGACCTTCGGCTACCAGGCGCCGTTCTCGATGATCATGCGCCGCGGCCGCAGCCGTGAACCACTGATCCAGACCTTCCGCGACTTGCTCAAAGCCCAGCTCAACCAGGCCTGAAACCACTATGTCCAGACCCCAATGCACCCGCTGCTTGCGGCCCACCACCCACTGCCTGTGCGCGCTGATCCCCAGCCTCGACAGCCGCACCCGCGTATTGCTGTTGCAGCACCCGAGTGAGGTCAACCATGCGCTGAACACTGCGCGTTTGGCGGCGTTGGGGTTGAACAATGCGCAATTGGTAGTGGGGGAGACGTTTGATGACTTGCCTACCTTGCTGAATCCGCACGGCTACCAAGCGCGACTATTGTTTCCTGCAGAGGACGCGCAGCCGCTGCAAGCCTATGCTCCCGGTGATCAGCCCGTGTTGTTGGTCGTTCCCGACGGCACCTGGCGCAAGGCGCGCAAACTGCTGCACCTCAATCCATTGTTGGCGGCGTTGCCCCGGGTAACGTTGGCCGAGGGCGCCGTTTCCCGGTATCGGCTGCGCAAGGCGCCAGGGCCGGGTGCCTTGTCCACAGTGGAAGCCATTGTGCAGGCATTGCAAGTGCTGGAAGCCCCCTCCTCATTCGAACCATTGCTCAAGCCCTTCGAAGCATTGATCGAAGGCCAGATTGCGGCGATGGGGGAGGAGGTTTTTCAGCGAAACCACGGCGATGGACGACTGGGTTAGCAGGCTGACCGCGTCGCGGCCATCGCAGGCAAGCCAGCGCTCACAGGAGAATGTACTCCAAGCGTCGGAGCGGGCTCCCAGGCAACACATTCTCTGCTTATGCCTTTAAGCCATAAGCACCGCACTTTGCGTGATATGGCCTGCCGGGCTTTCCCGGTATGATGTCCGCCCCCGCAGTCTGGATTGCGAATACGCCATGACCTTGCAGTACCCTACAATCGCCGATTGCGTCGGCAACACGCCCCTGGTCCGCTTGCAACGCATGGCGGGCGAAACCAGCAATACCTTGTTGCTCAAGCTCGAAGGCAACAACCCGGCCGGCTCCGTCAAGGACCGTCCGGCGTTGTCGATGATCACCCGCGCCGAGTTGCGCGGGCAGATCAAGCCGGGCGACACCCTGATCGAAGCCACCTCGGGTAACACCGGGATCGCCCTGGCCATGGCCGCCGCGATCAAGGGTTACAAGATGGTGCTGATCATGCCCGACAACAGCAGCGCCGAGCGCAAGGCCGCGATGACCGCCTATGGCGCCGAGTTGGTGCTGGTGACCCAGGAAGCAGGCATGGAAGGCGCGCGCGATCTCGCCGAACGCATGGCCGCCGAAGGCCGTGGCCAGGTGCTGGACCAGTTCGCCAACGGCGACAACCCCGAGGCGCACTACACCACCACCGGCCCGGAAATCTGGCGCCAGACCGGGGGCACCATCACCCATTTCGTCAGTTCGATGGGGACCACCGGCACCATCATGGGCAATTCGCGCTACCTCAAGGAGCAGAACCCCGAGATCCAGATTATCGGCCTGCAACCGATGGAAGGCTCTGCCATCCCGGGCATCCGCCGTTGGCCCGAAGAGTATCTGCCGAAGATCTACAACGCGACCCGCGTGGACCGCATCATCGACATGGCCCAGCGTGAAGCCGAAGACACCACCCGCCGCCTGGCCCGTGAAGAAGGCATCTTCTGCGGCGTGTCCTCCGGTGGCTCGGTGGCCGGTATGTTGCGATTGTCAAAAGAAGTGGAAAACGCGGTGATCGTTGCGATTATCTGTGACCGAGGCGACCGTTACCTGTCGACCGGCCTCTTCGACGAACCTCACTGATGGCCAAGCACGAGAGGGGGCTGCGTTTCCAACCGACGGGCGGCAGCCGAGCCCCTCAGATCCCCGTAGGAAAGAAACAACGCCTGACCATCGAACGCCTGGCCAATGACGGGCGCGGCATCGTGTTCTTTGAGGGCCGCACCTGGTTTGTGAATGGTGCGCTGGCCGGCGAAGAAGTCGAAGCACGGGTACTGGGCGCCCACGGCAAGATCGTCGAAGCGCGCACCGAACGTGTGTTCACCGCCAGCGAACTGCGTCGCCCGGCACCGTGCGCGCACGTTGGCCGCTGCGGCGGTTGCAGCGTGCAGCACTTGCCCCACGCCGAACAACTTGCCCTGAAACAGCGCATGCTCGCCGAGCAACTGTCCCGTGTGGCGGGTGTCGAACCGCAAGAGTGGGCTGCACCTTTGAGTGGCCCGGAGTTCGGTTACCGTCGCCGCGCCCGTGTGGCCGTGCGTTGGGATGCCAAGGCCAAACATCTGGAAGTCGGTTTCCGCGCCGTGGCCAGCCAAGACATCGTTGCCATCGATGATTGCCCGGTGCTGGTACAGGCCTTGCAACCGATCATGCAGCGCTTGCCGAACCTGTTGCGCCGGCTGAGCAAACCTCAGGCCCTGGGGCATGTGGAGCTGTTCAGCGGTACGTCCATCGCGTTATTGCTGCGGCATATGGCACCGTTGTCGGACGCGGACCTGCTGATCCTCAAAGAATTCTGCCATTTCCATGAAGCGCAATTATGGCTGCATGGCGAGGGCCAGCCGGAACCGGTCGAACCCGACTCGGTGTTGGGGTTTCGATTGGAACAGTGGGACCTGGAGTTGGCCTACCGGCCAGGTGACTTCGTGCAGGTCAACGCCGGGGTCAACGCGGCGATGGTCGCCCAGGCCTTGGAATGGCTGGCGCCACAACCCGACGAGCGGGTACTGGATCTGTTTTGCGGCCTGGGCAACTTTGCCCTGCCACTGGCGCGCCAGGTGCGTGAAGTGGTGGCGGTGGAAGGTGTGCAGGCCATGGTGGAGCGGGCTGCCGTCAATGCCGTCAGCAATGATTTGCATAATGCGCAGTTTTTTCAGGCCGATTTGTCCCAGCCTTTGACTGACGCAGAATGGGCCAAACAGGGCTTTTCTGCGGTACTCTTGGACCCACCGCGTGATGGTGCCCTGGAGGTTGTGCGCAAGCTTGCGACCCTCAAGGCCAAGCGTCTGGTGTATGTGTCCTGCAACCCAGCCACGCTGGCGCGGGACACGGTTGAGTTGGTCAAGCAAGGCTACCGGCTAAAACGTGCCGGGATTCTCGACATGTTTCCGCAAACCGCGCATGTCGAGGCCATGGCGTTATTTGAAGCGGGCTAGGATGCCCGTTTAATCCGACTGGCCTGCATTCTTCAGGGTCGTGAACTGCCAGGGAGCTTGCAGCAGAGGTCGGGATGATTTTTGGCGCCCCCAAGGTGCGTCGTAGGGAAGGTAAGCAAGATGGTACAGGTGAGAGCACACCAGCCGATCAACACCGACGGCAGTATCAATCTCGAGGCATGGCTGGATCATGCCATCAGTGTCGACCCGGCACTGGACCGTGAAGCCTTGAAAGCAGCCTGCGAGTTCGCTCGTGAGTCTGAGCAGCAAGACAATGCGGCCAAGAACCTGTGGGCCGAAGGCACGTCAAGCTTTCGCACCGGGTTGGAAATCGCCGAGATCCTCGCTGATCTCAAGCTGGACCAGGATTCGCTGATCGCCGCCGTGCTGTATCGCGGCGTGCGTGAAGGGCACATTCAGTTGGCGACCGTTGGCCAGCGTTTCGGCTCGGTAGTGGCCAAGCTGATCGACGGTGTGCTGCGCATGGCCGCGATCAGCGCCAGCCTCAGCCCGCGTCAGTCCTTGGTGCTGGGCACTCAGGGTCAGGTCGAAAACCTGCGCAAGATGTTGGTGGCCATGGTCGACGACGTACGCGTCGCGCTGATCAAGCTGGCCGAGCGTACCTGCGCGATCCGTGCGGTAAAAACCGCCGACGACGAGAAGCGCAACCGCGTCGCCCGCGAAGTCTTCGATATCTACGCGCCGCTGGCGCACCGCCTGGGTATCGGCCATATCAAGTGGGAGCTGGAGGACTTGTCCTTCCGCTACCTCGAACCCGATCAGTACAAACAGATTGCCACGTTGCTGCACGAGCGGCGGCTCGACCGTGAGCGTTTTATCGCCGACGTGATGAACCAGTTGCGCTCGGAGTTGCAGGCCACCGGTGTCGAAGCCGACATCAGCGGCCGCGCCAAACACATCTATTCCATCTGGCGCAAAATGCAGCGCAAAGGCCTGGCTTTCAGCCAGATCTACGATGTGCGAGCCGTGCGTGTGCTGGTGCCAGAAATGCGCGACTGCTACACCGCGCTGGGTATCGTCCACACGCTGTGGCGGCACATCCCCAAGGAGTTTGACGATTACATCGCCAACCCCAAGGAAAACGGTTATCGCTCGCTGCACACTGCGGTGATCGGCCCCGAGGGCAAGGTGCTGGAGGTGCAGATCCGCACCCACGCCATGCACGAAGAGGCCGAATTGGGCGTTTGTGCGCACTGGCGCTACAAGGGCACCGACGTCAAGGCCGGGTCCAACCAGTACGAAGAGAAAATCTCCTGGCTGCGCCAAGTGCTGGAATGGCACGAAGAACTCGGTGACATCGGCGGCCTGGCCGATCAGTTGCGGGTGGATATCGAGCCGGACCGGGTCTACATCTTTACCCCCGACGGCCACGCCATCGACTTGCCGAAGGGCGCCACGCCGCTGGATTTCGCCTACCGCGTACACACCGAGATCGGCCACAACTGCCGGGGCGCCAAGATCAACGGGCGCATCGTGCCGCTCAACTACAGCCTGCAGACCGGTGAGCAGGTCGAGATCATCACCAGCAAGCACGGTACGCCGAGCCGCGACTGGCTTAACCCGAACCTGGGCTACATCACCACGTCGCGGGCGCGGGCGAAGATCGTCCATTGGTTCAAGTTGCAGGCGCGTGACCAAAACGTCGCCGCCGGTAAAACCTTGCTTGAACGCGAACTGGCACGCCTGGGCCTGCCGCAGGTGGACTTCGACAAGCTGGCCGAAAAAGCCAACATGAAGATTGCCGAAGACATGTTCGCCGCCCTCGGTGCTGGCGATTTGCGCCTGGCGCAACTGGTCAACCTGGCGCAGCAACTGGTCGAGCCGGAACGCGGCAGCGAACAGCTGGAACTGATCCCGCGCAAGGCCATCGGCTACAAGCCTGGCAAGCGTGGCGATATTCAGATCCAGGGCGTGGGCAACTTGATGACACAAATCGCCGGTTGCTGCCAGCCATTGCCCGGGGATGCCATCGTCGGCTATATCACTCAGGGCCGTGGCGTTAGCATTCACCGCCAGGATTGCGCCTCGGTGCTGCAATTGGGCGGGCGTGAGCCGGAGCGGATCATCCAGGTCAGTTGGGGCCCGGTGCCGGTGCTGACCTACCCGGTGGATATCATCGTTCGCGCCTACGACCGTTCCGGTTTGCTGCGTGACGTGTCGCAAGTGCTGCTCAATGAGCGGATCAACGTGCTGGCGGTCAACACACGCTCGAACAAAGAGGACAACACCGCGTTGATGTCCCTGACCATCGAGATTCCGGGGCTGGACGCACTGGGGCGGTTGCTGGGGCGGATTTCCCAGTTGCCGAATATCATTGAAACCCGGCGTAATCGCGCACCATGAGTCACTGGATAACCGCGGTTTGAAATGCGGGCTTGCTCTCACACTTGATCAGCGGCGTTCCTTTTTGATTAGGCACAAATTGATGTATTCACTGGATGACCTGCTGCACCTGATGAACCGTCTGCGCGACCCGCAATACGGCTGCCCGTGGGACATCAAGCAAACCTACGCCACTATTGTCCCGCACACGCTGGAAGAAGCCTACGAAGTCGCCGACGCCATCGAGCGCGGCGATTTTGATCACCTGCAAGGCGAGTTGGGCGACCTATTGTTCCAGGTGGTGTATTACAGCCAGTTGGCGCGGGAGGAAGGGCGCTTCGAATTTGCTGGGGTGGTCGACAGCATCACGCGCAAGCTGATCCGTCGCCATCCCCACGTATTCCCCACCGGCGATCTGTATGCATCGCTGGATATCCCGCAGCTGAGCGAAGACCAGGTCAAGCAACGCTGGGAGCAGATCAAGGCCGAGGAGCGTGCGGAAAAATCCGACGCACCGGAGCAACTCTCCCTGCTGGACGATGTGCCCGCCGCTTTGCCAGCCCTGTCCCGTGCCGCCAAGTTGCAAAAACGCGCCAGCCAGGTGGGCTTCGATTGGCCTTCAGCCTTGCCGGTGGTGGATAACGTGCGCGAAGAGCTCGATGAAGTGCTCGAAGCCATGGCCGATAACGACTCGGTGGCTATTGCCGATGAGGTCGGCGACCTGCTGTTTGCGGCGGTCAACCTGGCCCGTCACCTCAAGGTCGACCCGGAAACCGCACTGCGTGGCGCCAATGCCAAGTTCGAACGACGTTTCCGATTTATCGAACAGGCATTGCGCGATACCCATCGTCCCATAGAAGATTGCACCCTCGAAGAGTTGGACGCCCTGTGGGGCGAAGCCAAACGTCAGGAAAAGAACATGTCCAGCTGCGGTTGAGCGGCTGCCTAAGTGAGTAAGCACCATGAGCATTTCCCTCCGCGATCAGTTGCTCAAAGCAGGTCTGGTCAACCAAAAGCAGGCCAAGCAGGTCGGCAAAGACAAACAGAAGCAGCAGCGCCTGGTCCACAAAGGCCAGATCGAGGCTGACGACACCCAGGTCCGCCTGGCAGCCGAGGCAAAGGCCGAGAAGATCAAGCGCGACCAGGAGCTGAACCGCCAGCAGCAGGAAAAAGCCGAGGCCAAGGCCCGCACGGCCCAGGTCAAGCAACTGATCGAAACCTCGCGCCTGCCCAAGCTGACCACCGAGGACTACTACAACTTCGTGGATGACAAGAAGGTCAAGCGCCTGTCGGTCAACACCTTGATGCGCAACAAGCTGAGCAACGGCTCCCTGGCGATCGTGCATCACGGCGGCAGCTATGAGGTGATCCCGCGCGAAGCAGCGTTGAAGATCCAGGAGCGTGCGCCGGAGCGTATCGTGCAGCTCAATATCCTCACCGAAAGCCAAGTGCCGGATGAGGATGATCCTTACGCCGCCTACCAGATCCCGGATGACCTGATGTGGTAAGGCGGTAAAAACAGCCATGTGGTGAAGGGCTTGCCCCTGCCAAGAAACACAAACCCCGCTCAAAAGGCGGGGTTTGTGTTTTAACCAGTAGCGTCAGCCGATCACCAATCCACTGCGTAACTCAGGCTGAAGGTACGACCTTGGGCATTCGGGTACGGTGCACGCGCGTTGGCCTGGGCGAACATGTTTTGGTAGTTGCGGTTAGTGAGGTTGTACACCGCACCTTCGAGACGACCTACCGGCAACCTCACCGACCCCAATAGGTCAGCCAGCGTGTAGCCTTTGATGTCGCGGCCGTTGTTGTCTTTGAACGCGGCGTCATAGTCGGCCAGGCGCATACCTTGCAGGCGCAGGCTGTAGTCGCCACGGTCGTAGCCGACAAAGGCGGTCGTCTTGGCGGGAGAGATGCGTGTGGCAGGCAGGTCGATCCATTTGCCGTTCTGCTGGGTCTCGCCTTTGGCGTAGGCGTAAGTGCCGCCTACTGACCATTGATCGGTGAAGTTGTACGTCAGGCTGGTTTCAATACCGCGCACACGCTCTTTCTGATTGATCAGGCGCAGTACACGATCATTGGCGTCATAGAACTGGGTGACATCCGAGGTGTTTTCATACGCTGTGACGTTGGCCTGCCACTTGTCCCAATTGCCACGCCAGCCCAGCTCGTAGCTGTCGACCTTCAGCGCTTGGGCATTCAGGTTTTGAATGTCGTATTTGCTGTTCACGTCACGCAGGAAACGCTGGATATCCGGCAGGGAAAAGCCCTGGCTGAAGTTGATGAACACATCCTGGTTTTCGCTCAGGTGATACACCGCGCCGAGGTTATAGAGGGTGTCATCGTATTTGAGCGTGCCACCGGGCAGTATCGCGCGATTGCCGGTCTGGACGATTTCGCCATAAGCGATGCTGTCGGAAACCTCGCTTTCGATCCACTCGCGGCGTACGCCACCACGCAAGGTCCAGTCATCGATGTCGTAGGACAGCTGCCCAAAGATGGCTTTGGTGCTGGTCGCGATGTCGGGGCCGAGTTCGAACGTGGTGCCGGTCTTGGTGTAGGCCAGGCCGTTGACGCGGTATTGGTCGCCGCGCTGGCTTGAGGTTTCATGGTCGTAATCAGCGCCCCAGACGAGGTTGCCGGTGGCCGGGCCGATGTCCGGCATTTGCGTATCGATCGCCGCGCGCAGGCCGTAAACATCTTGCACGCTGTTGTTGTCGGATACCCCGGCGCGGCCACGCGACAGGTCCGGGAAGAACAACGCGTCGGCACGCCGCCAGTAACTTTCGACCTGCAAGCCCTGACCGTAGAAATCGTTGTCGGCGTAGTTGAGGTTGACCGCCTGGTTGTGGGTGAAGGGTTGGTCATCCAGGTCCAGGCCTTTGACCGCGACGGCGGTGTCGGTGATGCGTGGGTTCTTGGTGTAACGGGTGTCTTGCTCGTCCTTGTAGTCTTGCAGCGACAGGCTGATCTTCTTGTCGTCATCCAGCTCGTAGCCGAAGCGACCTTGCAGGTCATAGGTGTCGGTGTCCATGTTGCTGCCCTGGGACGTGTCCTGGGGAATGCGCTTTGCGTTGCCGTCGAACTGATCGTTGCGTTGTACGTAGTTACCCGAAACATACCAGTCCACCGGGCCCTGACGGCCCGTTGCGCTCTGGAATGTTTCGTAGGAGAAACCTTTGTGGCTGAGGTTGTTGCCGGCGGTCATGCCGATTTTGCTGCTGAAGGCCAGGTCTTCACCTTTGTTGCGCTTGGTGATGATATTGATGATGCCGCCTGACGCACCTGCACCGTAGACACTGCTGGCGCCGGATATCACTTCAATGCGCTCGATGCTTTCCGGTGCCACGCTGTTGAGCTGGCGGAAGTTGTCGCGCGTGGCGTTCTGGGACACACCATCGATCAGGATCAGCGTATTACGGCCGCGAAGCGTCTGGCCGAAGTTGCTCATGCCACCGCTGGAGGGAGCAATGCCCGGCACCAATTGCCCGAGCATATCCGCAACCCGGCGTCCCGCACCCGTTTGCTGGCGGATCTGGTCTTCGCTGATGACCTGCACAGAGCCAGGGATCGCCGCAATACTGGTTTCATTGCGTGTGGCCGAAACCACTGTTGCCTGTAATTGCAGGTTGGTGGGCGCTGGTGGGTTTTCTTCAACTTGATCGGCCCAGGCTGGGCCGCTCATAGATCCGAGCAGGGGCAGCAGGGCTGCCAGTTGCAATTTGTTCATGACCTTGCCTTTCAGTTATTAGAAGTATTGACAGAAAAACCGGATGAATCGGGTGTTCGGGTGAGCGAACGGATTGCGCGAATACCCAGGGCGGCCAAGGCATAAGTGAGCGCGACCAGCCAAAAGCTGTGCGCCAAGCCCACCATCGCCATGCCGATGCCGCCCATCAAGGCGCCGCACAGCGCGCCGGCTTTGGCGGCGCTATTGCCCATGCCCAGAGCAAAACCCTGTTGGCTGGGCGCAACGGTATTGGCGATCAACGTGTAGGCGACGGGCAGCAACGCGCCTTGCCATACGCCCCACAGCAACCGGCTGGCGAGGAAGCCCAGCCATTCGTTGGCCATCGCCGTGAAGGCAAGCGTCAAGGCGCAGGACCACGTGACCCATTCGATAATGCGCAGCGTGTGTGCCGGTTGATGTCGGTCAAACAGCCGCCCCCAAAGCGGGGCGGACAGGGCCAGCGTGAGGGCGCTGGCGGCATAGCTGGCGCCGATCAACCATGCGGGTGCGTCTAAAACGTCGGCGACGTAGAGGGCGTAAAACGGCTGAGGCATCATCTTGGCAGCCTGAATCAATACGATGATCCCCAGCATTGCGCCGAGCCAGCCTTTGGGCAGTGCGGCGGGGGCGGACGTGCGCGTTGGCCGCGAGCGCGGCGCATCGCTGGGCAGGAACACGCTGATCACTGCACAGACCAGGCAGACGGCGGTGGCGCTGTAGCACAGCAGTGCGAAGCCCGAGATATCCATCAGCCAGCCGCCCAGCACCGGCCCAGCCAGTGACCCCACTGCGGTTGCCGATTGCAGTCGCGCCAGAATGTGCCCGCGCCCGCCATCACCACAGTAGGCCAGTGCGTAGGCTTGGGCCGCTGCGATAAAGCCGGCCAACGCGCCTTGCGCCACCCTGATCGCCACCAGCAGCCACGGATCGAAGGTGATAGCGGCCAACGCCTGGCACACCGCCAGCGCCAGCAGCGCCCGAATGATCATCGGCTTGTGGCCGGTACGGTCACCCAGGCGCCCCCACATTGGCGTCAGGATCATCGCCGCCATCATCGGCCCGGCATACACCAGCGAAGACAGCAGGCCGGTGTACTGGGCATTGGCCACGCCGAGCAGCTTCTGGATCTGCAAGGGCCAGAAGGGGCCGCTCATTTCCATGGCCCCCATCGACACCAGTTGAATCACCACCAGCAGCCGCAGCGCGGTGTGGTTAGCTGCCATTGGCGGCGGCACTCAGCGGGTTGGGCAGCCGCCCGACGATGTCGGCATGGCTTTCCAGCAGGCGCATGCGCATGAACGACTTGGCCGGCCAGTCCTGCTCCATCAGGGCTTCGCGCTCGGTTGCCCAGCGCTGTGGTTCGACCTGGCTGCGCAAGTCGTCGAAACACTGGCTGACTTGGGCCGACAGTTCATTCCAAAGTAACGCCTGGGGGATATCGAAGTGGCGGGCACTGAGCAATACCAGTTCGCCCAGGTGGCACATGAATACCGTGTGCAGCAGCTTGTCACGTACAAAGCCCGCGTCGTCATACAGCGTCATCTTGGGGTCGTGCAGTTCGATATCCAAACCGTGGGCGTGCAAGGTCTTGCGGTCGATTCGAATATCACCGAAGTCACGCAACAACAGGCGGTTCAATTGGCCGTCTGCGGCCATGACCATGAAGGCGTTCTGCTGGTGGGCCTCGAAGGCAACGCCATAGCGCAGGTACATGCCCAACAGTGCCGGTACGGCGATCGCGGCATAGTCGCGAAAGAACGCAAGCATGGCATCGGCGTCCTCCAGGCCTTTGCTCAGGCGTACCCATTGCCTCAGCAGCGGCTGGCCGTGCTGGTCGATGGCAAACAGGCTGCCCACCGGCACAGCCATTTCGCCCGGTTGGAGCAGGCTCTGCGGGTTGTCGCGGTAGAGAACGGCGAGGTGACGGGAGTGCTCATCATTGGCCGGTTGGGGTTTGAAATGCACGCCGATCCGCTCGGGGACGATGCGCAGGATTCGCTGAATTGCGGGCTCGC
Organism: Pseudomonas sp. RA_15y_Pfl1_P11; assembly: GCF_963970975.1. Lineage (NCBI taxonomy): Bacteria > Pseudomonadati > Pseudomonadota > Gammaproteobacteria > Pseudomonadales > Pseudomonadaceae > Pseudomonas > Pseudomonas sp. RA_15y_Pfl1_P11. Next base: position 216,922 of record NZ_CAXAOY010000008.1, on the reverse strand, counting down.
GCTCAAGGATCGTCAGCAGCAACTGGCTGATTCGCGGGCCCATGCGCGCCGAGCGTGGCGAAACAGTTCGTTGCACACTGGTCAGCCGTAGTGAGACCGGGAGTTTGACCATCGGCGCGTCGCGGCTGCCTTCAGGCAGCACGGTCCTGAACGACATGGTCGGGTGGGCGGTAAACGCGACGATATCGGTCAGCACCAGCAGCTTGTCACCGATTTCGTTGGCGAACAGTTGCGGTAGCTCCTGGCGTGCCTGCCAAGGGTGAGCAGGCAGCGGTAGGTACTCAGCCGCCTCAAGCCCCTGCGCTGCAAGCGCTGCGGTCAACTGCAGGGCTGCCTGTGGAAAATGCTGTTGCCACCACTGCCAGTAATCTGCGGTATCGGCCAATACTTCGACATGGGCATATTGGCGGTGGAGCGCGCAAAGGAATACCGGGAAGCGCGCTTCGAACTCCGGTGAGAAATCAATCACCTGGTCGGTAGCCAAGCCCAACTTGGTCTTGTAGTTGGGGTGCCATGGGTGGCCCAGCGTGCCCCATTGTTCAAGCACGGACGTAGCGTTGGTCACACTCGCATCGTTCTTGAGGTGGCTGAGCAGATTGTGCTGATGGGCCGGGTCCATTGCTGCGTGCAGCTTGAGTGTCCACTGCGCGTGAAAGGCAAGGCATAGCGTGTCGTTGACAAAGCTGTCATCGATTTCGGTATTGAGACGGCTCAAGACGTTCAGGTCGGCCGATGATTCGAGGCTGTTGTTAAGCAGCGTCAGTAATTGCGACGGGAATTGAATGTTCTGCTCGGTCTGGTCATTACGTAGCAGCGTGACCTGGCCACGCAGGTCCCAACTGCCCATACGGCCGGGGCGCAGGTGATCGAAGCGCAGGCGGGTTTGGTCAGGCAGTGCCAGCCAGCAGTGGCCGCGTTCGTCATAGGTGCGAGTGTTGGGGTCCAGCAGGCCTTCACGAAACAGTGCCTGGATCAGACGTTGGAAACTGCGTTCGGCGGCGGGCGCCAGCGTGTTGATCAGTGCATCAAGGCTGATGTGATTGGCGAGGAATTGCGGCGTGGCCAGTGCTTCACCCCAGCGCTCAAGCAGTAATTTTTCCGGCGTGCTGTTGTGGCCATGCATGAAGTCGAATTCCTTATCCGCGGTCCTGGGTGAAAAGCGTGCGAATGGTATCGAGAATTATTAACAAATGTCTATTTTTTGTTACGCTTTTTTCGCAACCGTTTATTCAAGCGGTCGGAGGGCGTGACTTGCCGGCAAATATTGCGGTCAGGGATAGGCTGTGACATGGCCTGGAGGCGTCTGGAACAGGCCAGTTCAGGGGGGCTTGGAATGGCGTGCAGTACCTGGACTGTGACTGTGTAAGTTATGTCTGCTTTTGTACGATTGCACAGTCGTGTAGGGACATAGCGGCTTCTAAAACGCAAAAAACCGCGCATCGGGCGGTTTTTTTGTGGAGGCGGCCCGGCTGCGTGGGGCCGGGCGTCTACGTGATATCAGCGTTTCAGGAGCTTTGTGCCTGGCGTTTCATCTCAAGAGTTTCGAGCTCGTTTTTATAATTGTGGGCTTCGTTCTCGTTGTGGAACATGCCGACCAGTTGGTCTTGTTGATGGACATCCCAGATGTGAATCCCATGGCCCAGTGCTTCATGAGACATGTGTGCATCGTCGCGTTCAGTTACTTTTACAGTCATCTGCTTGCTCCAATCTCTGGTTGATCTGCGGCAAGTCGTCGCAGGCCTCTTTTATATGTTTTGTTAGCTTGCTAAGTAAACCGGTTTTGCCCGCAACAATTCAGTGCACAAAACGCAACATTGCTACAGGCCCCATAAACCGTGACATTGCGTCGCAGGCGCCTGAGTTTTATGACAAAAGTTTCATGTTTGAGGGGGCGTTTATCTTGTGTTGATCCTCCGCCACCTTCGCGAGCAAGCCAGCGATAGCGGTAGAACGTCCAGCCCAAAACCTGCAGGCGAAAAAAAGCCTCGCATTCAGCGAGGCTACTTTTTCAGCTCATCAGCCTATCAGCTACCTTTGACAGCCTTACCGTCAACGGTGCCGTCCTGCAGCATGATGTTGTATTCCTTGCCGTCGGTCTCAACCTGGCGCAGGGCAACCAGGATGCCGCCCTCGTCCTTGGCAAACCACATCTGGGTGATGCGCTTGCTCTGCGACGGGTCGCGCACACGCTCGACCTTGATCGCGTCGATGGCGCCTACCTTGGTCTGGACCTTTTCAGGGCCGATGACGCGGAAGTCATAGGTATCGACGTCCGTGCCTTCGACCACACGGTAGCTCATGCTTTTCTTGCCGGCAGCCACGTCACGCTGGAGGGCGAGCTGGTAAGTCGACTTGTCGAGCATGCCACTTTCAAGGGTGACGTTGACCGGGTCTTTGTTTTCAAAACCGGTAACTTTCTTGGCGGATTGGTCGAAATCCAGATTGATCTTCTTCGCCTTACCCAGGCCGCCGCGTTCGAAGGTGTAGCTCTTCGGTTGCAGGGTGTCCTTGTCGAACACGATCACACTGGTTTCGGTCAGGCTGGCGATCATCATGGAGGCCTTGAAGTTCAAGGTCCAGGTGCCGTCGCTGTTCTTGGTCAGGCTGCGTTCTGCCGAACCACTCATGGGCAACTGTTTCCAGTCAGCGGTGTAGCTGGCGGAGAAGGGGTGAAGGTCTGCTGCTTGCACGGCAGGCAAGGCGAACAGCGCAAAAGCGAAGAGCAAGGCGCGACGCATAAAATCTCCTAGGTTCGAATCAAGTGGCCGCTGGCCGCGAGTAACTGACCGTCCAATAATGCACCCTGGTCGCCAAGAATCAACCGACCTTCGGCAAACCAGCGAACGGCCAGTGGGTAAATCCTGTGTTCCTGGGTGTGAACCCGTTGCGCAAGGCTCTGCGCCGAGTCGTCAGACTCTACCGGAACCACTGCCTGTACGACCAGAGGCCCGCCATCGAGTTCCTCGGTGACGAAGTGCACGCTGCAGCCATGCTCGCTGTCGCCGGCATCGAGCGCACGCTGGTGCGTGTGCATGCCTTTGTACTTGGGCAGCAGGGAAGGGTGGATATTCAGCAGCCGCCCTTCGTAATGCCTTACGAAATCAGCGCTGAGGATGCGCATGAAGCCGGCCAGTACCACGAGTTTGGGGTTGAAGGCGTCAATCAGTTCGATCAAGGCGCTATCAAAGGCCTCGCGACCTTCGAAAGCCGTGTGATCCAAGGCGCGGGTGTCGATACCCGCGTCCCTGGCGCGTTGCAGGCCATAGGCGTCGCTGCGGTTGGAGATCACCGCAGCGATGCGCACCGTGCTGTCGCCGGTGCGCGTGCTGTCGATCAGGGCCTGCAAGTTACTGCCGGTGCCGGAAAGCAGCACCACGACATCACAGGTCTGAGGCATCAGTGAGCCTTGAGGTTCTTCAGTTCAACCTGTGCCGCGCCTTCTGGGGCGGTGGCGATCTGGCCGATAACCCAAGGCTGCTCGCCGGCTTCACGCAGCACGTTCAGCGCGCTTTCAACGTGCTCTTGAGCCACGCAAATAACCATGCCCACGCCGCAGTTCAGCACGCGGTGCATTTCGGTTTCATCGACGTTGCCTTTCTCTTGCAGCCAGTCGAAGACCGCAGGACGCTGCCAGCTGGCCACGTCGACGATCGCCTGGGCGCCTTTTGGCAGGACGCGCGGGATGTTGTCCAGCAAACCGCCGCCAGTGATGTGGGCCATGGCTTTGACTGCGCCAGTGTCCTTGATCAGCTTGAGCAGTGGCTTGACGTAGATGCGCGTAGGGGCCATCAGCAGGTCGGTCAGCGGCTTGCCGTCGAGCTGGATGTTCTCGATGTCGGCGCCGGACACTTCGATGATCTTGCGGATCAGCGAGTAGCCGTTGGAGTGCGGGCCGGAGGATGGCAGGGCCAGCAGGGCATCACCGGCAGCCACTTTGGAGCCGTCGATGATTTCGGCTTTTTCTACAACGCCGACGCAGAAGCCGGCCAGGTCGTAGTCTTCGCCTTCGTACATGCCTGGCATCTCAGCGGTTTCGCCGCCAACCAGAGAGCAGCCCGACAGTTCGCAACCAGCGCCGATGCCGGTCACCACCTGGGTCGCGGTTTCGACATTGAGCTTGCCGGTCGCGTAGTAATCCAGGAAGAACAAGGGCTCAGCGCCGCACACCACCAGGTCGTTGACGCACATGGCAACCAGGTCGATGCCGATGCTGTCGTGCTTGTTCAGGTTCAGCGCCAGGCGCAGCTTGGTGCCCACGCCGTCGGTGCCGGAAACCAGTACAGGCTGCTTGTAGCCGGCCGGGATTTCGCAGAGGGCGCCAAAACCGCCCAGGCCGCCCATGACTTCGGGGCGCGCAGTGCGCTTGGCGACGCTCTTGATGCGTTCGACCAATGCTTCACCGGCGTCGATGTCTACACCGGCGTCCTTGTAGCTCAGGGAGGGTTGCTTGCTCATGATCCAGGCCTTTAGGGGGGATTCAGGGGTAACGACCGAGCGGGCAGGCGCTTTTGGTAAAAGGCCCAGCCGTTGACGGTCTGCGAAGGCGCGCGATTTTATCAGGCTTGAGGGGCAGCGGCCATCCTCGGGCCGACGGGCAGGGCCATATAGGTCAAAAAAGCAGGTTAAAAAAATGCTAATCGGCTCTGCTTCGGTACGTATTAAGGTATAGCCTTTAACCCGCTATCGTTATGACAGTACAAAAACTGCCATGACCCTGTGAATGTTTTACCGGTGGCTGTGGTCACAGCCTTGCCAAACCGAGTTCACGCGGCCTGTTGCAGCCGCTAAATTTGTCGTTCGGGAATCTTCCATGCGTCTGTGTAACTTCTTCTTTGTAGGCTGCTTGTCGTTGGTCAGCCTGGCGAGTCATGCCGAAACACTCAATGGCCTTTATCAAGTACTTGAGCCCGTCAGCAGCCAGTCCCCGCAAGAGCGCGACCAGGCTACCCAGCGTGCCGTGCAAACCATGGTGATCCGCCTGACTGGTGACGCCAAGGCCGCCGAAGGCCCGGGCCTGGCGGCGATTCGCAAGGATCCGCAACAAATCATCACGCAATATGGGTACGACGCTGGCCCGCCGGAAAGCCTGCAAGTGGATTTTGATCCGGTCAGTACTGACCGCGCTTTGCGCGATGCGGGCCTGTCGATTTGGGGCAGCAATCGCCCCTCGATCCTCGGTTGGTGGTTGAACGATTCTACTGGAGGCAGCAGCCTGGTAGGCGATGGCCAGACCGTCGCACAGGCGCTGCGCCGCGCTGCGCAACACCGTGGCCTGCCGTTGCGTCTACCGCTGGGTGACCTGGATGAGCAGGTGGTCGCCACCGTGCCGAACTTGGAAAGTGCCGATGCCACACCGTTGCGCGCCGCCTCCGAACGTTACGGCGCCGACGCTCTGCTGGCCGTGCATGCGCGTCAGGAAGGCAGCCAATGGCAGGCCAAATGGCGCCTGTGGTTGGGCGACAAGAGCGAACAGGGCACGGCGCAAGGTGCCGACACGGCTGCCGTGGCCGATGCGGTGATGCTGGCGGTCAGCCAGAAATTGGCGCCGCGTTTTGCGGTCAAGCCTGGCGTGAGCACCGAGCAATTGCTGGAAGTGCAAGGCATGACCCTTGAGCGTTACGCCGCGCTGGGTCATCTGCTTGAGCCCTTTGGTGGCCAGCCCCAACGGGTGGATGGCGATCGCATCGTGTACCGCGTCAACGGCAGTGCCGATCAGTTACGTACCCAGTTGAGCCTGGCTAAATTGCAGGAGATTCCTGCCAGTGAAGCACCGGTCCAGCAGCCAGTGGCAGATAGCACTCAACCTGTTGCTGCACCTGAGCCTCAAGCGCAGCTGCGTTTTCGTTGGTAGTAGTTTTCTTCTTTATATAGATGGAGTGGTTTATGGCGGATACGCGTCGTTGGGTGTGGCTTGGCGGGATTGTCCTGCTGTGTGTATTTGTGTTTCTGCTGCATTCGATCCTGACGCCGTTCCTGGTTGCGTTGCTGCTCGCGTACCTGTTCGATCCCATGGTGGATCGCCTGGAAAAGGCTGGCTTGTCGCGTACCTTGGGGGTAGTGGCAGTGTTTGCGCTGTTTACCTTGATCATCACGGCATTGGTGTTGGTGTTGTTGCCAATGCTGGCCAAGCAGTTGTATCGCTTGTATGAACTGGCGCCGCAGATGCTCGATTGGCTGCAGCACACGGCGGTGCCGTGGGCCCAGGCCAAGCTCGGGCTGTCGGACGGCTTCTGGAAGTTCGACAAGATCAAGGCGGCCATCAGCGAACACATGGGCCAGACCACCGATATCGTCGGTGTCATCCTCAGCCAGGCAACTGCATCCAGCCTGGCGCTGATTGGTTGGTTGACCAACCTAGTGCTGATCCCGGTGGTGGCGTTCTACCTGCTGCGCGACTGGGACATTATGATGGCCAAGATCCGCAGCCTGCTGCCGCGCGATCGTGAGGAGCGCATTGTTTCCCTGGCAGGCGAGTGCCATGAGGTGTTGGGCGCGTTTGTGCGTGGCCAACTGCTGGTGATGCTGGCGCTGGGCATCATCTATGCTGGCGGCTTGATGGCGATCGGTCTGGAGCTGGGCCTATTGATCGGCCTGATCGCCGGCCTGGCCGCTATCGTGCCGTACATGGGCTTTGTGATCGGTATCGGCGCGGCGCTGGTGGCCGGGCTGTTCCAGTTTGGCGGCGACCTGTACCCGATGCTGGGGATTGTCGCGGTGTTCATGGTCGGCCAGGCGCTGGAAGGCATGGTGCTCACGCCGTTGCTGGTGGGCGACCGGATTGGTCTGCACCCGGTGGCGGTGATCTTTGCGATCCTGGCGGGCGGTGAGCTGTTCGGGTTTACCGGCATCCTGATGGCACTGCCGGTGGCGGCAGTGATCATGGTGCTGGTGCGCCATATGCACGATCTGTACAAGGATTCGGATGTGTACACCGGCGTTGTAGACCCCGAGCTGTAACCGCTTCGTAACAAACCCGGTCCTGGCCGGGTTTGTTGTTTCTGGAGCAGCAGCGCCAAACAATCTGCGCAAATCCAACAAGTTAACGCAAACCTTTGATTTTGCTTGTGGTCTGCTGCATTGTGCGCCCGGCGTCACGGGTATAAACTTTGCAGACTTTTCACAGAGGCCACTAACGGTTCGTTTGGAGCCGTTCAGTCAGCATGAAACCGATTCAGCTGCCCTTGGGTGTGCGTCTGCGTGATGACGCCACCTTTATCAACTACTACCCAGGCGCCAATGCCGCTGCACTCGGCTATGTCGAGCGGCTCTGCGAAGCCGACGCCGGGTGGACCGAAAGCCTGATCTATCTGTGGGGCAAGCACGGCGTAGGGCGTACTCACCTGTTGCAGGCCGCGTGCCTGCGTTTCGAGCAGATGGGCGAGCCAGCGGTTTACCTGCCCCTGGCTGAGTTGATGGACCGTGGTATCGGCATCTTCGACCACCTCGAGCAATACGAGCTGGTGTGCCTGGACGATCTGCAAGCGATCGCCGGCAAGGCGGACTGGGAAGAGGCGCTGTTTCACCTGTTCAACCGCCTGCGTGACAGTGGTCGGCGTTTATTGATTGCCGCCTCGACTTCCCCACGTGAACTTCCGATCAAGCTGGCTGACCTCAAGTCGCGTCTGACCCTGGCGCTGATCTTCCAGATGCGCCCGCTGTCCGACGAGGACAAGCTGCGCGCCTTGCAATTGCGCGCATCGCGTCGCGGCCTGCATCTCACCGACGAGGTGGGGCATTTCATCCTCACCCGTGGCACGCGCAGCATGAGCGCTTTATTCGAGTTGCTCGAGCAGCTCGATCAGGCTTCCTTGCAGGCTCAACGAAAATTGACGATTCCTTTCCTGAAAGAAACGTTGGGCTGGTAACCCATTGAATTGAAGGGGGTCGGCAATTTTCAGGCGCCAAAAAACCTGCGTTTGAGCCGAATTGGCCACGCATTTGAACCGATAAATGGAATGACGGCTTAGATGGCATAGTCCAATCGGGAAGTCACATAGACCACGATTGAATTTGCAAATCGATGTGATAGAAGGCATAGTCTCGGCTTCTTTACATACCAGCCACGGTCGTGCCCATGCTAAATCGCTTCGCACCCCTCGTGCCTCTCGCACTCGTTACCCTGTTGTTTGGTTGCGCATCCCACCCTCAACAGGTGGCAGAACAGCAAAAACCACAGGTTCAAAACCAGGCCAAATTTGTTGCTGCACAGTCTGCTTCTGTTTACGAAGAAGAGCTGGCAACTGAAAAAGAACTGGCCGATTTCTCCGGCAGCAAGCCTTACCAGCTTCCAGTTCTCGCCGACAGCATCCTCGAACGCGGCATGTCCCTGATCGGTACCCGTTACCGTTTCGGCGGTACCTCCGAAGCCGGTTTTGACTGCAGCGGTTTCATCGGCTACCTGTTTCGTGAAGAGGCGGGCATGAACCTGCCACGCTCCACTCGCGAAATGATCAACCTGAATGCACCGTTGGTCTCGCGCAACAACCTCAAGCCCGGTGATCTGCTTTTCTTTAGTACGGCTGGTCGTGGTCGCGTCAGCCATGCTGGTATCTACTTGGGCGATAACCAGTTTATCCACTCCAGTAGCCGTCGCAGTGGCGGTGTTCGAGTCGACAACCTGGGCTCCAGCTACTGGAGCAAAACCTTCATCGAAGCCAAGCGCGCACTCGCCATGGCCCCGACGACGGTTACCGCTAGCAAGTAAACTTAAAGTGATACTTGAAGTTTGAGGTGTAAGCGCTAGAATCCCTGGACATTGTTGTAATCCGTTCGCGCGAGCTTTGCTTGCGCGTTCTGGTTTTCAGCGTTCGGCAGCGAAAAGCCGCATCCAGACCAGGATTGTTCTGCACATGTCGACCTCGGCCCGCCTGATTCTTATTGTTTGCGCCGCGCTGCTCAGCGCCTGTGCAAGCCGCCCACCGCCGCCCGCGCCTGTCGCGGTGAAGCCTAAGCCGGTGTTCAACTATTCCACCCAGAATTTCTCGCCTGTGGCTGAAGATGTGCTCTTCCGCGCGCTGGGCCTGGTCGGCACGCCTTATCGTTGGGGCGGCAACACGCCGGACTCCGGGTTTGATTGCAGCGGTTTGATTGGTTTTGTGTTTCGCGACGCTGCCGGCATCTCGCTACCGCGTACTACCCGTGAACTGATCGTGATGCGCGCCCAGGATGTCAGCGAGCAGAACCTGCAGACCGGCGACCTGCTTTTCTTCGCCACCGGTGGTGGTTCACAGGTCAGCCACGCCGGGATCTACGTGGGGGAAGGGCGCTTTGTACATGCGCCGCAGACCGGTGGTACGGTGAAGTTGGATACTTTGTCCAAGGCGTATTGGCAGAATGCTTACTTGAGTGCAAAGCGTGTGTTGCCGGCGAATCTGGCGCGGAATCCCTGAAAGCAGCGATAAGCTTCAAGTTGCAAGCTGCAAGACGGTGCAGCGCCACCTTGCAGCTTCAAGCTTAAGGCTTGCTGCTCCGCTATCTAGCGGCCGACACCCGCCACACCTTATTCCCTACATCGTCCGCCACCAGCAAATCCCCCTGCTGATCAATCACCACGCCCACTGGGCGGCCCATGGCGTTCTCGTCCTTATCGAGGAACCCGGTCAGCACGTCCACCGGCTGCCCTTTAGGCTGCCCGCCTTCGAACGGCACGAAGATCACCTTGTAGCCACTGTGCGGCTTGCGGTTCCACGAACCATGCTGGCCGATAAACGCGCCGTTGCTGAATTGCGCCGGGAGTTTGCTGCCCTCGGCGAATGTCAGTCCCAAGGATGCGGTGTGTGGGCCTACCGCGTAGTCCGGCGCAATCGCCTTGGCCACCAGGTCCAGATTCTGCGGTGTGACCCGCACATCGACGTGCTGCCCGTAATAACTGAACGGCCAGCCATAGAAGCCGCCATCCTTGACCGAGGTGATGTAGTCCGGCACCAGGTCGCTGCCGATTTCGTCACGCTCGTTGACCGCCGTCCACAGCTTGCCGCTCTGCGGCTCCCACGCCATACCGTTCGGGTTGCGCAGGCCAGAGGCGAAGATGCGGTGCTCGCCGCTGGCGCGGTCGACTTCCCAGATTGCCGCCCGGCCTTCTTCCGCTTGCAGGCCGTTTTCACCGACGTTGCTGTTGGAGCCCACGCTCACATACAGCTGGGTGCCGTCCTTGCTGGCCACCACGTTTTTCGTCCAGTGGTGATTCAAAGGCCCGCCCGGCAGGTCGACGACTTTGGTACCGGCTTGCTTGATCGCGGTGTCTCCCGGTTGATAGGGGAAGCGCAGCAGCTTGTCCGAGTCAGCAACGTACAGGTCGTTGCCGACCAGTGTCATGCCAAATGGCGAATTGAGATTCTCCAAGAACACCGTGCGCGTCTCCGCGACACCATCGTGGTCGGCGTCACGCAGTAGCGTGATGCGATTCGGGCTCGGCACCCCGGCGCCAGCGCGGCCCATGACTTTCTCCATGACCCAGCCACGAATGCCCTTGGAATCATCCGGCTTGGGCGGCGCGTTGGTTTCCGCCACCAGTACATCGCCATTAGGTAACACATACAACCAGCGCGGATGGTCCAGGCCTTCGGCAAACGCCGCAACCTGGGTACCGGCGGCGGCCGTTGGCTTCACGCCCTCGGGCCAGCCGATGGCGGGGGCGATATTGACGGTGGGGATCAGGGTTTTGTTCGGTTCCGGCAACTTGGGCGAAGGCCCGGTACCGTCAGAGACCTGGAGGGTGGAGCTTTCACCGCAGGCGGCGAGGCTGCCGGCGACCAGGATGAGTAGGGCAAGTCTTGTTTTATGCATGGTGTTCTCCTTATACCTGTAAGGGTAGAGGCGAACGGCGGTGCGATGGTTCAAGTGCAAGGTCAGCTTTCATTGACGCTCCACCCCCAACCCACTAACCTTCGCGGCTTGTTCCAGGTGCTCTGTGACCTATGGGTCGACCGAGTGAAACAGGGAAGCCGGTGAGTGAGCGCACTTGTACACAGTGCTGCCGCGATTCCGGCGCTGCCCCCGCAACGGTAGATGAGTCAAGACGCTGCCTTTTGCCACTGTATCGCCTCGCGATATGGGAAGGCGCAACGTCGGCTTGCTCGCTCTTTCAATCAAGAGAGGAGCGCCACTCATGAGCCCGGAGACCGGCCTGGTACATCCAACAGCATCACGGTGGGCGATGCTTGGCTGTCTGTTTTTCTTTTTTCCTGCCCGCCGTTTTTGTCCAGCCCCAACGGAGAGCTGCCATGACCGATTCCCCCGACCGCGACGAACGCCACCTGGCGCGCATGCTGCGCAAAAAAGCCGTGATCGACGAACGCATCGCCAACTCCCCCAACGAGTGCGGGCTGCTGCTGGTATTGACCGGCAACGGCAAAGGCAAGAGCAGCTCCGCATTCGGCATGCTGGCCCGGGCCATGGGCCATGGTATGCAGTGCGGTGTGGTGCAGTTCATCAAGGGGCGCTACAGCACCGGTGAAGAGTTGTTCTTCCGCCGATTCCCCGAGCAAGTACGTTTCCACATCATGGGCGAAGGCTTCACCTGGGAAACCCAGGATCGCCAACGTGACATCGCCGCGGCCGAAGCCGCCTGGGCGGTGTCCCGCGAACTGCTGCAAGACCCGAGCATCGGTATGGTCGTGCTGGATGAGCTGAACATCGCCCTCAAGCACGGCTACCTCGAACTGGACCAGGTGCTCAGTGACTTGCAGGCCCGCCCGCCGATGCAGCACGTGGTGGTCACCGGCCGTGGCGCCAAGCCCGAGTTGATCGAAATGGGTGACACCGTCACCGAAATGGGCATGCTCAAGCACGCGTTCCAGGCCGGTATCAAGGCACAGAAGGGCGTCGAACTTTGAATCAGCCCCGTCATTGCCCGGCCGTATTGATCGCCGCACCGGCGTCCGGCCAGGGCAAAACCACCGTCACCGCCGCGCTGGCCCGATTGCACCGCAACCTGGGTCGCAAGGTGCGCGTTTTCAAATGCGGCCCGGATTTCCTCGACCCGATGATCCACGAGCGCGCCAGCGGTGCGCCGGTGTATCAATTGGACATGTGGATGGTGGGCGAGCAGGAAAGTCGCCGCCTGCTGTGGGAAGCGGCGGGCGAGGCGGACCTGATCCTGATCGAAGGCGTGATGGGCTTGTTTGACGGCACACCGTCCAGTGCCGACCTGGCACGACACTTCGGCGTGCCGGTACTGGGCGTGATCGACGGCACGGCCATGGCCCAGACCTTTGGCGCCCTGGCATTGGGCCTGGCGCGTTATCAGCCGGACTTGCCGTTCGCTGGGGTGCTGGCCAACCGCGTTGGTACGCTGCGCCATGCGCAATTGCTGGAAGGCAGCCTCACCGAAGGCCTGCGCTGGTACGGCGCGTTGTCCCGTGAGACCGGTATAGAGCTGCCTAGCCGTCACCTGGGACTGGTGCAAGCCAGCGAACTGAATGACCTTGATGTGCGCCTGGACACCGCTGCCCAAGCCTTGGGCAGCAGTTGCGAAGTGGCTTTGCCGCCGCCGGTCGCCTTTGCAGCACCGGAAGTGATCGAGGCCGAGCCACTGCTAAATGGCGTGCGTATTGCGGTGGCCCGCGACGAAGCCTTCGCCTTTACCTACGGCGCAAGCCTTGACCTGTTGCGGGCCATGGGCGCGGAGCTGAAGTTTTTCTCGCCCATTCACGATCGCGTATTGCCTGATGCCGACAGCCTCTACTTGCCCGGCGGTTACCCGGAGCTGCATCACCAGGCGCTGTCGGAAAACACCCCGATGCTCGACGCGATCCGCGCTCACCATGCGGCCGGCAAACCCTTGCTCGCCGAATGCGGTGGCATGCTCTACCTGCTGGACTCGCTCACCGATGTCGACGGCACCCGCGCCGAACTGGTGGGCCTGTTGCAGGGCGATGCGGTGATGCAAAAGAAACTGGCGGCCCTGGCGCTGCAAAGTGTCGAGTTGCCGGAAGGCACGCTGCGCGGTCACACCTATCACCATTCCCTGACCAGCACCGACTGGCAGCCGATTGCCAGGGGTTTGAGCCCCAATGGTGGGCGCGGTGCCGAGGCGGTTTACCGTCAGGGACGGATGACGGCTTCTTACGTGCATTTTTATTTTCCGTCGAATCCAGCCGCTGTAGCCGCACTGTTTGCGCCAGGCCGGGATGTCGCTATCGCAGGCAAGCCACACACATCGACAGTGTTAACAGATCAAAATGTGGGAGGGGCGGTGCGACGATTCGACTTGCCCGCGATGAGGCCATGACTGACAACGCCTTTCCCGAAGCCGACCGCCAAGCCGTCTACCGCGCCATCGCCGAACGCCGTGACATGCGCCACTTCAGTGGCGGCACTGTCGCCCCCCAATTGCTGCACCGTCTGCTCCAGGCCGCGCACCAGGCCCCCAGCGTCGGTCTGATGCAACCTTGGCGTTTCATCCGCATCAGCGATCGCCAACTGCGTGGGCAGATTCAGCAGTTAGTAGAAGAAGAGCGCATACGCACCGCCGAAGCCCTGGGCGAGCGCTCCGACGCGTTCATGAAGCTCAAGGTCGAAGGCATCCACGACTGCGCCGAAGTGCTGGTGGCGGCGCTGATGGATGATCGCGAGCGGCACATCTTCGGCCGTCGTACCTTGCCGGAAATGGACATGGCCTCGCTGTCCTGTGCCATTCAGAATCTGTGGCTGGCCGCGCGTGTCGAGGGCCTGGGCATGGGCTGGGTCTCGTTGTTCGAACCCCAGGCCCTGGCCGATCTGCTCGGTTTGCCGCCCGGCGCGAAACCCCTGGCCGTGTTGTGCCTGGGGCCGGTAACGGAGTTCTACCCGGCACCGATGTTGCAACTCGAAGGCTGGACCGAGCCTCGGCCGCTGAGTGATATGTTGTATGAGAATGTGTGGGGAGTGAGTCAATGAGTGTGGCCTTGCTGTGCGTCGCTGCAGTGGCGCTGGATGCGCTGCTGGGCGAACCCAGGCGCTGGCATCCGCTGGTGGCATTCGGCAATTTCGCCGGGCGCATCGAGCAACGTTTCAACACCGGTGGCCGTGGCTGGCGCAGCCATGGCGTGACCGCGTGGTTTATCGCCGTAGTGCCGCTGACCCTGCTGGCCACGGCGTTGTCGTGGGCGCCGTATATCGGCTGGGTAGTGGAGATTCTGGCGCTGTATTGCGCCCTCGGCATGCGCAGCCTCGGCGAGCATGTGATCCCGGTGGCACAGGCCCTGCGCAGCGATGACCTGGAGGCAGCGCGCAAGCGCGTGAGCTACCTGGTCAGCCGCCAGACCAGCGAACTGGACCGTACTGAAGTTGCCCGAGCCGCCACCGAATCGGTGCTGGAAAACGGCAGTGACGCAGTCTTCGCCGCGTTGTTCTGGTTCGTGGTGGCGGGCGTGCCGGGCGTGGTGCTTTATCGCCTGAGCAATACCCTCGACGCCATGTGGGGTTATCGCAACGAACGCTTTGAGCGCTTTGGTTGGGCTGCGGCAAAAATCGACGATGTGCTGAACTACATTCCGGCACGCCTGGTCGCCTTGACCTATGCCGTGCTCGGCAAGACCCGTCTGGCGCTCAAATGCTGGCGCACCCAAGGCCCGACCTGGGACAGCCCCAACGCCGGCCCGGTGATGGCTGCCGGTGCAGGCGCGCTCGGCGTTGAGCTGGGCGGTGCGGCGATCTATCACGGTGAAGTGCATCAACGTCCGCCACTGGGCGAAGGCCAGGCGGCGGATGCGGACGCCATCGACCGTGGCTGGCAACTGGTGCAGCGCGGCGTATGGTTGTGGCTGTTGATCCTATGCGTCGGGGGGCAGTTTTATGCTTGAGCACGGTGGCCGGCTGCGCAAGGCAGCGATTCAGTACGGAATTGCCGAAGCTGACTGGCTCGACCTGTCCAGCGGCCTGGCGCCCTGGCCCTGGCCGATCCCCGAGATCCCGCTGCGCGCCTGGGCGCGTCTGCCGGAAGCCGATGACGGCCTGGAGCAGGCCGCCAGCGAGTATTACGGCGCGGCGCATCTGTTGCCAGTAGCTGGCTCCCAGGCGGCGATTCAGTTGCTGCCACGTCTGCGTCGCGCCGGCAAAGTCGGGGTATTGTCGCCGTGCTATGCCGAACACGCCGAAGCCTGGCGCCGCGCCGGTTACGTAGTGCGCGAAGTGCTGGAGCAGGAAGTCGACTTCTTTCTTGATGGCCTTGACGTATTGGTGGTGGTCAATCCCAACAACCCCACCGGCCTGAGCCTGAACCCGCAACGCTTGCTGGACTGGCACTCGCGGCTGGCCCAGCGCGGCGGCTGGTTGGTGGTGGACGAAGCATTCATGGACGTGACCCCGGAATTGAGCCTGGCGGGCCAGGCGCATCAGGTCGGCCTGATTGTGCTGCGCTCGTTCGGTAAATTCTTCGGCCTGGCCGGTGTGCGACTGGGCTTCGTACTGGCCGAGCGCAAGCTGCTCAAGTTGCTGGCCGAGCAGGTTGGCCCTTGGGCGGTCAGCGGGCCGACGCGGGTGCTGGGCCAAATCTGCCTGCGCGACACTGCCGGGCATGCGCAGCAACGCGCGCGCTGCATCGAGGCGAGCCAGCGCTTGTTTACTACGCTGGAGCGCCACGGCTTTCAACCTCAGGGCGGTTGCGCCTTGTTCCAGTGGCTGATCACGCCGCACGCCGAACGCATGCATGAATTCATGGCCCAGCGCGGCATCCTGCTGCGCCTGTTTGTCCATAACAGCAGCTTGCGTTTTGGCCTGCCGGATACCGACGCCGACTGGCAGCGCCTGGACGAAGCTCTGGCCGCCTATAAGGACGCGACATGAGTACGTTGATGGTGCAAGGCACGACGTCCGACGCCGGCAAAAGCACCTTGGTGACGGCGCTGTGTCGCTGGTTGGTGCGCCAGGGTGTGCCAGTGGTGCCGTTCAAGCCACAGAACATGGCGCTCAACAGCGCCGTGACGGCCGAGGGCGGCGAGATCGGTCGTGCGCAAGCGGTGCAGGCCCAGGCGGCCAACTTGGCGCCGCACACCGATATGAACCCGGTGCTGCTCAAGCCCAACAGCGACACCGGTTCCCAAGTGATCATCCACGGCCGCGCTGTTACCAGCATGAACGCGGTGGCCTATCACGACTACAAAGCCATCGCGATGCAGGCGGTGCTGGCCTCCCACACACGGTTGAGCCAAGCCTACCCCGTCGTGATGGTGGAAGGCGCGGGCTCCCCGGCGGAGATCAACCTGCGCGCCAATGACATCGCCAACATGGGCTTTGCCGAAGCAGTGGATTGCCCGGTGCTGCTGATCGCCGATATCAATCGCGGCGGGGTGTTTGCCCATCTGGTCGGCACCCTTGAACTGCTTTCGCCCAGCGAGCAGGCACGCGTCAAAGGCTTCATCATCAATCGATTTCGCGGCGACATTGCGTTGTTGCAACCGGGCCTGGACTGGCTGGAAGCGCGCACCGGCAAACCGGTGGTGGGCGTATTGCCCTACCTGATGGACCTGCATCTGGAAGCTGAAGACGGCATCGATCAGCGCCAGATCGATAAGGCTGCGCAGGTACTCAAGGTGGTGGTACCGGTGTTGCCGCGCATCAGCAACCACACGGATTTCGACCCGCTGCGTTTGCATCCCCAAGTGGACTTGCAATTCATCGGGCCAGGCCAGCCGATCCCTGCTGGCGACCTGATTATCCTCCCTGGCTCGAAAAGCGTGCGCAGCGACCTGGCCTATCTGCGTGCCAACGGTTGGGACAGCGCCGTGGCGCGGCACTTGCGCTACGGCGGCAAAGTGCTTGGCATCTGCGGCGGCTTGCAGATGCTCGGCGAGCAGGTGCATGACCCGCTGGGCCTGGAAGGGCTTGCCGGCTCCAGCGAGGGCCTTGGGTTATTGGCGTTCAGCACCACCTTGGAAGAAGAGAAACAGCTGCGCAACGTATGCGGGCGTCTATTGCTGGAAGATGCCGACGTCAGCGGTTATGAGATCCATGCGGGCGTGACTTCCGGCGAGGCTTTATCGAATGCCGCTGTGCTTCTCGATGACGGCCGCAGCGATGGCGCGCAAAGTGCGGACGGGCAGATCATCGGCACTTACCTGCATGGCGTGTTCGAAACCCCGGCCGCGTGCAGTGCGCTGCTGCGTTGGGCGGGGTTGCAGGATGTGCAGGAGGTCGACTACCACGCCTTGCGCGAGCGCGATATCGAGCGCCTGGCCGACTTGGTGGAGAACCACCTGGACACCGAGCTGTTACGCAAACTGTGCGGGATTTAATGGTGCACATACTGTCCCCCTGTGGGAGCTGGCTTGCCTGCGATGGCATCAACCGGGTCTCCCTGATACGCCGAGGTGACTGCATCGCAGGCAAGCCAGCTCCCACATTTGACCGCGTTGTAAATAAAGGTGTGACGCTATGCTCCAACTGATCCTCGGCGGCGCCCGTTCCGGCAAAAGCCGTCTTGCCGAAAAACTCGCCAGCGACAGCGCTTTGCCGGTCACTTACATCGCCACCAGCCAACCTTTGGATGGCGAGATGAATGAGCGTGTCGCCTTGCATCGTCAACGTCGCCCCGACCATTGGGGCCTGGTCGAAGAGCCCATCGAACTGGCGCGTGTGCTGCGCGAAAACGCGGCTGCCGAGGGCTGCCTGCTGGTGGATTGCCTGACCCTGTGGCTGACCAATCTGCTGATGCTCGAAGACCCGAAGCGCCTGGCTCTGGAGCGCGATCAACTGCTGCAAACCCTGGCCTCGCTCCCGGGTGAAATCATTTTTGTCAGCAACGAGACCGGTCTGGGTGTCGTGCCGCTGGGCGAATTGACTCGCCGCTATGTGGATGAAGCCGGTTGGCTGCATCAAGCCTTGGCCGAGCAGTGTCAGCGTGTGGTCCTGACCGTTGCCGGCCTGCCCCTGACTTTGAAAGGTACTGCGTTATGACTGACACCTGGTGGCTCAACCCGTGTAAGGCGAGTGATGCTCAAGTGTATGAACAAGCCCTGGCGCGCCAGCAGCAATTGACCAAGCCGGCCGGTTCCCTCGGCCGGTTGGAAGCGCTGGCGGTGCAATTGGCCGGCTTGCAGGGTCAGGTCAAACCGTCGGTGGATCAGCTGTGGGTCGTCATCTTCGCCGGTGACCATGGCGTGGTCGCGGAAGGCGTGTCGGCATTCCCCCAGGAAGTCACTGGGCAGATGCTGCATAACTTTGTCACGGGTGGCGCGGCCATCAGCGTGTTGGCGCGGCAGCTGGGTGCGCAGTTGGAAGTGGTCGACCTTGGCACGGTGAATCCGTCCCTGGACCTGCCCGGTGTACGTCACCTGAATATTGGCGCGGGCACCGCAAACTTCGTCAACGGTCCGGCGATGACCGAGGTCCAGGGGCAATTGGCCCTGCAAGCCGGACGCGACAGCGTGCATCGTGCATTGGCAAGCGGTGCGCAGTTGTTTATCGGCGGCGAGATGGGCATCGGCAACACCACCGCTGCCAGTGCGCTAGCGTGTGCCTTGCTCGACTGCCAGGTCAGTGATCTCACGGGGCCGGGCACCGGATTGAATGCCCAGGGCGTTAGCCACAAGGTGGCCGTGATCGAACGTGCACTGGCGTTACACGCCGGACGGCGCGGTGATGCATTGCCTACCCTGTTCAATCTCGGCGGCTTTGAGATTGCCGCCCTGGTGGGCGCGTATCTGGCTTGTGCTCAAGAAGGCATCGTGGTGCTGGTGGATGGGTTTATCTGCACTGTCGCCGCGCTGGTCGCGACGCGCTTGAACCCGGCGTGCCGGGAGTGGCTGATGTTCGGCCATTGTGGTGCCGAGCCAGGTCATCGTCATGTGCTGCAAAGCCTCGACGCGCAACCGCTGCTGGACCTGGACCTGCGCCTGGGCGAAGGCAGTGGCGCAGCGCTGGCCGTGCCGTTGTTGCGCCTGGCCTGTGCGCTGCACGGGCAGATGGCGACCTTCGCCGAAGCCGCCGTGGCAGGCCGCCCGGCATGACCTTGCGCCTGGACCTGCTGCGACACGGCGAAACCGAGCTGGGCGGCGGCTTGCGTGGCAGCCTGGACGACGCACTCACCGCCAAGGGTTGGGCGCAGATGCGCGCGGCGGTAGTGGAGCAGGGGCCGTGGGACCGCGTGGTCAGTTCGCCGCTGCAACGGTGCGCGCGGTTTGCCGATGAATTGGGCGCTCAGCTCAATTTGCCGGTAACGCTGGAAAAGGCACTGCAAGAACTGCACTTCGGCGCCTGGGAAGGGCAGAGCGCGGCGGCCTTGATGGAGACCGACGCCGAAGGGCTGGGCCTGTTCTGGGCCGACCCCTACAGTTTCACGCCGCCGGAAGGGGAGCCTGTCAGTGACTTTTCCGAGCGCGTGTTGGGTGCTGTCGCACGCCTGCACCAGACTTATGCGGGTGAGCGCGTGCTGTTGGTCACTCATGGCGGCGTGATGCGCCTGTTATTGGCACAGGCACGCGGTTTGCCCCGGGAGCAACTCTTGAATGTCGAAGTCGGTCACGGTGGGTTATTCAGCCTGCAAGTTTGTGCTGACGGCGTGCTAAAGGCGCTGGCGTGATCATGCTGCCATTCTGGATCGCCCTGCAATTTCTCAGCAGCCTGCCGATTCGTCTGCCGGGCATGCCGCAGCCTCAGGAACTGGGACGCTCACTGCTGTTTTATCCGGTGGTCGGCGTATTGTTTGGTTTGCTGTTGTGGGCTTTGAACACCGCGTTGATGGGCGCACCGTTGTTATTGCATGCGGCGCTGGTGCTGACGGCCTGGGTGTTGCTCAGCGGCGGCCTGCACCTGGACGGTCTTGCGGACAGCGCCGATGCCTGGCTGGGGGGCTTCGGCGACCGCGAGCGTACGCTTACGATCATGAAGGACCCGCGCAGCGGGCCGATTGCCGTGGTCACCCTGGGGTTGGTGCTGCTGCTCAAGTTCACCGCCTTGGTGGCCTTGATCGAGCAACATGACGGCGTAGCGCTGATCCTGGCGCCGCTGATCGGACGCGCATCGATGCTGGCGCTGTTTCTGACCACGCGCTATGTGCGTGCCGGAGGATTGGGCCAGGCGTTGTCGGATCATTTACCGAGGATCGTCGGCCAACAGGTACTGATCCTCAGCGGCCTGGCCTGCATCCTGATCGGCGGCTTCAGGGGTGGGCTTGCGGTATTGCTCGCTGCAATCTGCTTCATGGGCCTGCGCCGACTGATGGTCAATCGCCTGGGCGGCACCACGGGTGACACCGCTGGCGCCTTGCTGGAACTGCTGGAAGTCGCTGTTCTGGTCGCTCTGGCGCTGTAACACTTTCTTGCATTTCATTAATCGCGGGTATATACACGTTCCATGCTGGCCTCCCAATGTTTATGTACCAACCTGCGACGTGCCGCCCGTGGCGTCAGCAGGCATTACGACGGCGCCCTTGATGGCTTCGGGATCAACGTCGCCCAGTATTCGTTGCTGTGTAACTTGCAGCGGCTCGATCAGCCGAGCATCTCCAGCCTGGCGGAAGCCATGGGACTTGACCGCAGCACCTTGGGGCGCAACCTTCGGGTGTTGGAAGGCGAAGGCCTGGTGCAACTGGTGGAAGGCGATGACCTGCGCAATCGCCTGGTGATGCTGACAGCGGACGGTGAGGCACGACTCGCTGCAGCTTTACCCGCCTGGGAGGCGGCGCAGCAAAAATTGATCGATCAACTCGGCGCGCAAAAACGCGAAACCTTGTTGGCCTTGCTGGACGAACTCGCCTGAACGCGGGGTTGTTCGACTATAAGCGGGTATATACCCGCGAGCGGAGAATAAGAAATGAGTTCCATGTGGCGCACCAGTGGCTGGATTCTTGTGGGGAGTGCGCTGATCCTGGCACTGTCGTTGGGTGTGCGGCACGGTTTCGGCCTGTTCCTGGCGCCGATGAGCAGCGAGTTCGGCTGGGGCCGTGAGACCTTCGCCTTTGCGATCGCTTTGCAGAACCTGATCTGGGGTTTGGCGCAGCCGTTTACCGGCGCCCTGGCCGATCGGTTTGGTGCCACTAAAGCAGTGTTTGTTGGTGGCATCCTGTACGCCGTTGGCCTGGTGTTGATGGGCATGTCTGATTCGGCCTGGTCGTTGTCGCTCAGCGCTGGCTTGTTGATTGGTATCGGGCTGTCCGGCACGTCGTTTTCCGTGATCCTTGGCGTGGTCGGCCGGGCCGTGGCGCCGGAAAAACGCAGCATGGCGATGGGCATCGCGAGTGCTGCCGGTTCGTTCGGTCAGTTCGCCATGGTGCCGGGCACACTGGGTTTGATCAGTTGGCTGGGCTGGTCCGCCGCATTGCTTGCGCTGGGCTTGATGGTGGCACTGATTCTGCCACTGGTCGCCATGCTCAAGGACCGGCCACTGCCGGTGATGGCCGGTCAGCAAACCTTGCGTGAAGCCTTGAAGGAAGCGTGCTCTCACTCCGGGTTCTGGCTGTTGGCCTTTGGCTTTTTTGTTTGCGGTTTCCAGGTGGTGTTTATTGGCGTGCACCTGCCGGCGTACCTGGTGGATCAGCACTTGCCAGCCACCACAGGCACCACGGTGCTGGCACTGATCGGGCTGTTCAATATCTTCGGTACCTACACCGCTGGCTGGCTCGGCGGGCGCATGTCCAAGCCGCGTTTGTTGACAGGGTTGTACCTGCTGCGTGCGGTGGTGATCGTGGTGTTTCTGTGGGCGCCGGTTACCGAAGTTACGGCCTATGCGTTTGGTATGGCGATGGGCTTCCTGTGGCTGTCCACCGTGCCGCTGACCAACGGCACCGTCGCGACGTTGTTTGGTGTGCGAAACCTCTCCATGCTTGGTGGGATAGTGTTCCTGTTCCACCAACTCGGTTCGTTCCTGGGGGGCTGGTTGGGTGGGGTGGTCTATGATCGAACGGGTAACTACGATTTGATCTGGCAGGTGGCAGTTCTGTTAAGCCTGCTCGCCGCGGCGTTGAACTGGCCGGTGCGTGAGCGGCCAGTGGCGCGATTGCAGGCGCAGATGGAGGCGGCATGAGCATAGCGATACGTGGTTTAGTCGTCATCGCGGGGGGCACTTTGGTACTGCTGGCCTGGTGGGGCTGGCAGAAAGGTGGTCTCGCGTTGATGCAGTTGGGTATGACGATCTGTTAAGTTCATGGCCTGATTATTTTCAAGGACACACGACATGCAGATGCGTTGGCTCGCTGTACCCATCCTGATGGCAATTGGCAGTGCCGCTTCTGCTGCCAGTTGCCCGCCGCTGCTGGAAGGCCAGTTGCCCAAGCTGCGCGCCAAGGAATCCATCGACCTGTGCGAGCGGTTTGCCGGCAAACCGTTGGTCATCGTCAACACGGCGAGCTTTTGTGGGTTCGCCCCCCAGTTCAAAGGCCTCGAAGCCTTGTACCAGCGCTACAAGGGCGAAGGGCTGGAAGTGATCGGCGTGCCCTCCGATGACTTCAAGCAGGAAGCCAAGACCGGCGAAGAGACGGCTAAGGTCTGCTACGTGAATTATGGCGTGACCTTCACCATGACCGAGCCACAGAAGGTCAAGGGGCCGGATGCGGTACACCTTTTCAAGGTGTTAGCGCAGCAGACCGACGCGCCGCCGAAATGGAATTTTTACAAGTACGTGGTGGATCGACAGGGCAAGGTGATCGCCAATTTCTCCAGCCTGACCAAGCCGGACAGCCCGGACCTGATCAAGGCGGTGGAAGAGGCGATCGCTTCCAAGCCCTGATTGTCAGCCATCAAAAAGCCCCGTCTCCTTTGCAGGAGAACGGGGCTTTTTTATGCGGCGTCAGATCAGAACTTGTACGTTACGCCCAGGCCAAAGCCGTTGGCGCTGTTTTCGTACTTAGCGTTGTAGGACTGGCCCAGTGCGTTGGCGCGAGCGACCTTGACCGGTTCTTCCTTGAGGTACGAGTACGCCAGGTCGACGGTCATGTTGGGCATGACGTCGTAGCCAAGGCCCAGACTGAAGATCGTCCGGTCACCGGTAGGAATACGTGGCGAACGATCAGTGTTGTTGGTCGGCGATTGGTCGAAGGTCAGGCCGGTACGCAGCACCACTTGTTTGGTGACGCGGTACGAGGTCCCCAGGGCATAGGCCCAGGTATCGTGCCAGTTCTGGTCTTCCTTGATGGTGCCGACAATTTGCGGAGCCAAAACACCGCTACCGGTTGCGGCCGATACACCCTCGTTGTTAACGGTGATGTCTTTTAGGCGGCTCCAGCGTGTCCAGGTGGCGCCTGCGTAGAGTTTCCACGCGTCGCTCATGTCTTGAGTCACCGACAGGTCCCAGGATTCAGGCGTGTCGATCTTCAACGAAGCGTCGTAGCGGCCGTTGTTCAGCACTGCGGACGGCACGTTGGTGCCTTTGGTCACTTCGGTATGGCCTTCGAGCTTGTACTTCACTTTCGAGTGGTAGGTCAGGCCCACGCGGGTTGTGTCAGTGGCTTGAACCAGCAGGCCGGCGTTGAAACCGATGGCGGTGTCATCACCCTTGATCTTGATGTTGTTGGAGCCGGTGCCCGCGATTGGCAGGTTGATATCGGACTCAAGCGTACCGGCGATGCGGTTGATGGTCGGACCAAAACCGATGGAAACACGGTCGTTGAAGGCGTAGCTGACCGTCGGCTGGAGCGTCATGACGGTGACTTCGCTTTTGCTGCCAAAGGCTTTGCCCTGGAAGCCACTTTCGTAGTCAGTCACCAGGCCAAACGGAGCATAGACGCCGAAACCGACAGCCCATTGCTCGTTGAGCTTGTTGGTGTAGAAGCCGAAAGGAACGGCAGTGAAAGGCACCATGTCGCCTTTGTTCGAGCCGCTGGAACGGCCGCTGACATCCTTGATGTTGGTCGAAGCGTCAATCGCCGCAACACCGCCAGTGACTTGCTGGCCTTCAAGGCGAGCCATGCCGGCAGGGTTACCATAAACGGTACTTGCATTTTCGGCAGAAGAAGAGCGGCCTGCGAAACCCGTACCCATCCCGGCAACGTCTTGTTCGTTAAGGGCAAAGCCACTTGCGAAAACGTGAGAAGAGGCCATAGCTACGGCGAGGCTAAGTGTGGTCTTGAGCATTACTTTTTTCATTATTAGAACTCCGAGTGATCACCGCTGCGGAAAGTATCAATAAATTTAACATCGCGCTATAGGCTGAAACGTAGGAGATAGAGCGGTTTTGTAGGACAATCCGACCAGGATTCAGGTTTTTTGACGAATCTTGCAAATTGCCCGGTCAGCAAACCACGTGATTCATGGGTGAAACGCAGGTTTGCCAGGCTTGAGTGAAATCACGCAGGCGTCCCTGAGGGTGAAAAATTTCTTTCCAGATACGCGCCATACCCAGCAGATCACCCGGCGGAGGCAGTGCGGGAGTGTGTTGTTCGACTAAAAGCCAGGCAATGGCCGTGGCGTAGCGCAGGTTGACCGTCAGTTCGAGTTGCGGCGCGCTGAGGAATGCATGCTGGCTTGCCAGGCCGCGTACCAGGCTCGCGCGATCGGGGTCCAGCGCGAGGTAATCGTCCCACAAGGCGCGATGGCGAGGTTCGGTGATGCTGTACAGGCCGTGTCCACGCCGGTCATGCAGGGCGGAACCGAGTTCCGACTGGCTGGCGGCAATGCCCAGCAACAGGGACTCAGCTGCTGGGTTATGGCGGCCGAGGTACAGCAAGGTCGGCCGAATCACATAACGACACAATTCGCTGGCAGCGATACCCATACAAGCCTCAATCCGTGAAAGTGGTCGGCGAGTCCTGAGAAGGGGGCTTGGCAGCGGTGGATCGGCTCTCAGGCTCGCCGGAAGCGGATCAAGCCGCTTGAGTTGAAGTGTAGTGTCATATTCGTGATGTAAAGGACTGTTTTTAAAACATCTTCGCCATCCAGTTATAACGGTTATATCTATTTGAACTTAGGGCAAAAGTTCGATACTCAAATCGCAGGCAATAAAAAACCCTGCTTTTGAGCAGGGTCTTTTGTGTTTCAGCGACTCGGGTCGATCAGGCAACCAGTGCCTGACGGGTACGCTCGATCACGGCCTGCAGCGGTTCTGCGCTGGAGTATTGATCGGGGTACAGGCGTTCGCTGTGACGCGCGATGCCGTGTTCGTTAACCAGGGTGAAGCTGAAGCAGCCTTTGCGAGCGGCCATAATCAGGCAGTTCATTGGGGCAAAAGCGTTGGTGAGGGTGCGAATGGCATCCTGAGTATGGATTTGAGCGTTCATGTTATGGGTGTTCCTACAAATGACACGGATAAGAACCGTGCCGTATTAAAACGTTCCAGTGACGTTGATCACTATTGATCAAACGAAGAACCCGACTGGAACAAAGCAGCCAGTTTGAAGCGCTGATAATTTAGGCGCGCTTGGGCTGGCAGGTAGGTACTTAGGAGGGCAGGCAACACAACAGGGGCAAAGGTTCTGGGCCCGGGGTGAAGATCCTGATCAATTTGCAGGTTGGTTCGGTCAGAGTATTGAAACTTCGCGACACCCTTTGTTTGTTCAAAGGCTGTGTCGTCGCAAGTGATACCTGGAAACCATCGAGGTGATCGATCCCGTGTTGTTCAGGGGACTTGTTCGACCAGAATTGACTTTCAGCTTGGTACTAACGCCGCGGATAGTAACGGATTGAATCAGGTTAGGGAAGTGCGCAAGTCAAAAAACTTCAATCAGCCGCCCAGCATGCCTCGATAGACCAGCACAGTGATCGCCGCTGCCAGTGAGCAGCCCAATCCGTAGGCGGCAAGGGTCAAGCGCAGTGACTGGCCGGTCTCGACCGCCTTCATCACATCGGCCATGTCATTGATGCGGCCTTCGCCCAACTCAATGCACAGGCTCACCGCAGTGAAAGCCGCCGACAGCAGGATAGCGATGGCAAACAGCGCACCATCCGGTGAGGGCAGTGCCGCATTGATTCCCAGGGAGGCGGAACAGATGGCCAGTAGCAACACGGCAAACAACAGCATTCCTTTCATCGACTCACCCACCGTTGCGTTGTAGGGCGGGGAGTGTGGCGAGCCAGCAAAGATTTGAAAAGTCCCCGTTTTGCCCTGGCGGTAACATTTTTGCGGCGAATTGCGTCAAGAAAAGCCGGCGATATAACCGGCGGATGGGTACTTGTGCACATTAGTTGCGCGGTGTGTAACCCCGCTGTCAACGGCGCTTGAGCGCCGCCTTTAGCCTGTATTGGAAATTTAAGTCAATGAAAAATCTCGCTTTTTTTTATTGGTGAAAAAATCGTCAGTTTGACTGCGGCCCCCATACCATGGGGCTTTGCGCGAGTTAAAGCAGGGTTGTCCACTGAGTTATCCACAGCTTCTGTGGATTGTCCCGAGCGCTTGCTCTAGAACGGGCGTACAGAGTTTTTTCAGCTTTACCTGTACGAAAAAAAGAGTAGAGTGGCGCGCCTTCCGTTCTGTCCCGCAGTGCTTTATGAAGTTTCGCTCAGTATCACCTTCTGTTACCGACACTCCTCAAACTGTTACCGCTCCCAAACGCTTCTCCTTGAAAGTTGCCTTGTGGTTGCTCGACAGCCCCCGCCTGGGTCACAACACCAACGTCAAACACTTCGCCGGGCGTTTGCTCAAGCAGCCGGCCCGTGAAGGCGTGGTTGCCGCACAAAGCCGCCTGGGCCAGCTGATGTGCCGTGAGTGCGGAAATGCCCGCGACCGCCGCATCGGCCACGACCTGCTGCGCCTGGCGGCCCGCGCCGGTGACCGCCGCGCCCAGCGTGAACTGGGCCAGGTCGAAGACTGAGCTGTCCTCAGGCCCTGTGCTCCGCTAACCTTGCTTTTTTTCGGTGATGGCAGACATGTCTATGGTTTTTGACTGGACCAGTATCGCCCTGGGACTTGCTGGCGCAGCTGTGCCTTTATTGGCCGTGTGCTGGCAGCTTCAGCGTCGGCTGACCGCGCGCATGACCGGCTGGGAACTGCTCGAAGAGCGCCTGGCGACCGCGCAACTGGCTCAGGAAGGCCTCGCCGCACAGCTGGATGCCAGCCGCGATGAGATCAGCGATCTGAGCCAGGCCAACGCAGCCAAGCAGGCTGACTTGGCCGCCGTGCGCCGCGAAGTCGAACTGCTGCAGATCGACCGCGACAACGCTCGCGACGCCGCCCACGCCTGGAACCTCGACCGCAGCGCCAGGGAGACTGAGCTGCGCCGCCTCGATGCGTTGTCGGCCGCTTTGCGCGCTGAACTGCGTGAACAACAGGACAGCCATCAACAACGCCTCGCCGACCTGCAAGGCTCGCGGGATGAACTGCGTGCACAGTTCGCCGAGCTGGCCGGCAAGATCTTCGACGAGCGCGAACAGCGCTTCGCCGAAACCAGCCAGGAGCGCCTGGGCCAACTGCTCGACCCATTGAAAGAGCGTATTCAGTCCTTCGAAAAGCGCGTGGAAGAAAGCTATCAGAGCGAGGCGCGCGAGCGCTTTTCCCTGGCCAAGGAGCTTGAGCGCCTACAGCAACTGAACCTGCGTCTGTCAGACGAAGCCACCAACCTGACCCGTGCCCTCAAAGGCCAGAAAACCCAGGGCAACTGGGGCGAGCTGATTCTTGAACGGGTGCTGGAGCATGCTGGCCTGGAGAAAGGCCGCGAGTACCAGACCCAAGTCAGCCTGAAAGGCCCGGACGGCGAGCGTTTCCAGCCAGACGTGCTGATCATGTTGCCCGGCGACAAGCAGGTGGTGGTGGACTCCAAGGTCAGCCTCACCGCGTATCAACAGTACGTGGCAGCGGATGATGATGTGATCGGCCAGGCGGCGTTGAAGCAGCACGTGCTGTCGTTGCGCAACCACGTCAAAGGTTTGGCCGGTAAGGATTACAAGCGCCTGGAAGGCCTGCACAGCCTGGATTTCGTGTTGCTTTTCGTGCCGATCGAAGCAGCGTTTTCCGCTGCCTTGCAGGCCGAACCGAATCTGTTCCAGGAAGCGTTCGACCGCCATATCGTGATCGTCAGCCCCACCACGTTGCTCGCTACCCTGCGGGTGATCGATAGCCTGTGGAAGCAGGAGCGCCAGAGCCAGAACGCGCGGGAAATCGCCGAGCGTGCGGGGTGGCTGTATGACAAGTTCGTGCTGTTTATCCAAGACCTGGATGAAGTCGGTAACCGCTTACAACAGCTGGATAAGGCTTACAGCTCGGCGCGAAACAAGTTGACAGATGGACGCGGAAATCTGGTCAGCCGGACCGAGCAATTGCGGTTGCTCGGTGCTCGGGCCAGCAAGAGCTTGCCGGCGGATTTGTTGGAGCGCGCGATGACTGATTCAGATGGTGTGGCCCATCTACCTGAATAAACACAGCCCAAAAATGTGCGAGCGGGTACAAACAATTTACAGCGGCAAATGCCGACTCAGCAACGCCCGCAACGCCGCCGGCTTGACCGGTTTAGCCAAATAATCCAGCCCCGCCGCATGCACCTCGGCCACCATCTCCGGGCGGCCGTCGGCACTGATCACCACGCCGGGAATCGGCTCCGCCAATTGCGCGCGCAGCCAACCCATCAACTCAGTACCGGTTTCGCCATGGTCCAGGTGGTAGTCCACCAGTGCCAGTTGCGGGCGCACGCCATCCGCCAGCAACGCCGCGCATTGCGCCTTGTCCGTCGCGGTCCACACGTCACAGCCCCAGCGCGTCAACAGGCTGCGCATGCCGATCAGAATGCTCTCTTCGTTATCCACGCACAGCACCTGAGCACCGGTCAGCGGCAGGCCGGTTTCCTGTGGTGTCTTGACCTGCGGGCTGGCCTGGTTGCGCGCCAATGGCACGCGCACACTGAATACGCTGCCTTTTCCAGGCCATGAGCGCACGCTCAGGCGGTGCCCCAGCACACGGCACAGGCCGTCCGCGATGGCCAGGCCAAGCCCCAGGCCTTTCTCCGCGCGGGTCTGGTGGCTGTCCAAACGTTTGAATTCTTCGAAGATCACCTGCTGTTTATCCAGCGGTATCCCGGGGCCACGGTCCCACACCTCCAGGCACAGTTCGCCCTTGCGTCGACGTACGCCCAGCAGCACCGGGCCGTCGGCATAACGGAAGGCGTTGGTGAGGAAATTCTGCAGGATTCGCCGCAGTAACTTGATGTCGCTGTCGACACGCACTCGACTGCCGCGCAGGCGGAAGCGCAGACCCTGCTCCTGGGCCAGCGCCTTGAACTCTGCGCCCAAGGTGTCGAACAGTTCGTTGAGAACAAAAGGCTGGCGCTGCGGATTGATTTTGCCGTTTTCCAGGCGTGAGATGTCCAGCAGGTCGCTGATCAGGTCTTCGGCGGAGCGCAGCGAGCTGTCCAGGTGTTGCACCAATTGCCGGGCTTCGCCGGACAGACCTTCGTTCTGATGGGAGAGGGCGGCGGAGAACAGGCGTGCAGCGTTCAAGGGCTGCATCAAGTCATGGCTGACCGCCGCCAGGAAGCGCGTCTTCGACTGGCTGGCGGACTCGGCCACGCCCTTGGCATCGGTGAGCGCCACGTTGAGCTGCGACAGCTCATGGGTGCGCTCGGTCACCCGTTGTTCCAGGCCTTCGTTGGCCTCCGTGAGTGCCTGCTCGGCTTCGCGGAAGGCGGTAATGTCAGTGAAGCTCATGACGAAACCGCCGCCGGGCATCGGGTTGCCGATCAGCTCAATCACCCGCCCATTGGGGAATAAACGTTCAGAGGTATGTGCGCGGCCCTGACGCATCCAGTGCAGGCGCCGCGCCACGTGAACCTCGGCCTCGCCCGGCCCGCACAGGCCGCGTTCGGCGTTGTAGCGGATGATGTCGGCAATCGGCCGACCGACGCTTATCAGACCGTCCGGGTAATTGAACAGCTCCAGATAACGCCGGTTCCAGGCCACCAGTTTGAGGGACTGATCGACCACGCTGATGCCCTGGGTGATGTTCTCAATAGCGCCTTGAAGCAATGCGCGGTTGAACTGCAGCACTTCCGACGCTTCATCGGCGATGCGTACTACGTCCTCCAGCTGCATTTCGCGCCCTTCGATGGCGGCTTTCACCACCGCCCGGGTCGACGATGCACCGAGCACACCCGCCAGCAACCGCTCGGTGTGGGCGATCCACTCGTTGTCGGCATTCTGATTGGGGTTGAAGCCTTTACCTTGGCGATAGGCAAAGCGGATAAAGCTTTGCTGTGCCCGTTCCTCACCCACAAAGCGTGCGGCCAGGCTGAGCAAGTCGCTGATCTGCACCGACAGCATCGAGCGCGCGGTGGCGCGCTGGCTGATTTCCTGGCCGATAAACCGCCCGGCTTGCCAATGTTCGGAAACCCGCGTGCGGGACAGCATCGACACCCACACAAACAGCGTGAAGTTACCTGCCAGGGAAAACACGGTGCCCAAGGTCAATGAGGTGACGGACAGACCCAGTGGGTGCGAGTGCATCCACGTCAGTCCTGGAAAAAGGCTAAGGGACCAACCCAGGCTTTTCGCCGTAACCGGTAGGACCAAAGTGTAGAACCACAGGAAAGTGCCCGCAGCGAGCCCCGCGAATACACCGCGTCGGTTGGCTTGCTTCCAATAAAGGGCGCCGAGCATGGCCGGCGCCAGTTGGGTGACGGCTGCAAAGGCGATCTGGCCGATGGTCGCCAGGCTCGCGGTTGAGCCCAACAGGCGATAGCTCACGTAGGCCAACAGCAGGATGATCACGATGCTGACCCGGCGTACCGACAGCATCCAGTGGCGGAACACTTCGAACGGTCGCTCGGCGCCGGAACGGCGCAGCAGCCATGGCAGCAACATGTCGTTGGAAACCATGGTCGACAAGGCAATGCTCGCCACGATCACCATGCCGGTGGCCGCTGAAGCGCCGCCGATAAACGCCAGTACGGCGAGTGCGGGATGGGCTTCGGCCATCGGCAGGCTGATCACGTAGGAGTCCGGCATTACCGAACTGGGCAGCAGCATCTTGCCGCCCAAGGCGATCGGTACTACAAACAGCGCGGCAAGAATCAGATACGCGGGAAACACCCATTTGGCCAGGCGCAAATCCTGAGGGTCGATGTTCTCCACCACCGTGACATGGAACTGCCGAGGCAGGCAGATGATCGCCATCATGGCCACGCCGGTCTGCACCACCATGGACGGCCAGTTAACGGTCTCTTTCCAGTATTCATCCAGGCGGGGGGCGAGCATCGCTTGGCTGAACAGGTCGCCGAATCCGTCGTACAAACCGTAGGTCACAAACGCGCCGACCGCGAGAAACGCGAACAGCTTGACGAGGGATTCAAACGCAATCGCCAGCACCATACCGCGGTGGTGCTCCGTGGCGTCGAGGTTGCGTGTGCCGAAGACAATCGTGAACAGCGCCAACACCAGCGACACGATCAGCGCGGTGTCTTGAGCACGAGTGCCGGTGGTGTCGGCGCCAGCGCCGATCAGCAGATTGACTCCCAGTACGATGCCTTTGAGTTGCAGCGCGATGTAGGGCAGTACCCCCACCAGGCAGATCAACGCGACCACCACCGCCAACGATTGGGATTTACCGTAGCGCGCGGCGATAAAGTCGGCGATGGACGTGATGTTTTCCTGCTTGCTGATCAAGATCATCTTTTGCAGGACCCAAGGTGCCAACACCAGCAACAGCACCGGGCCCAGGTAGATCGGTAAAAATGCCCACAACTGTTCGGCGGCCTGACCTACAGCACCGAAGAAGGTCCAACTGGTGCAATACACGGCCAGCGACAGGCTATACACCCAGGCACGCATGCGCGGCGGCAGTGGCGCACGGCGACGGTCACCATAGAAGGCGATGGCAAACATAATGGCCATATAGGCCAGGGCAACGGCGGCGATCAGCCCGCTGGACAGCGTCATGGTAACTCCGAGCATGGGAACACCCGAGCATTCCAGGCCCGGTTGGACAGTCTCGCATGATGCTCGGGGTTAGTCAGTGTCGACCAAGGTCGGGTGAGTGGTGCGTGTGAGAGCCGGCGGTTCGATGCCTCGACAGCGGCCACGTAGAGGGCTCGCTCGCAGGCAAGTCGGACGCCGCCGTTACCGGGGCGGCAGGGTCTTTTGGCGCAGGATGTAGATCGTCACCAGCACGGCACTGGTCAACATGAAGCCACGTGCCCACGGCAATGGCACTAGGTAGCAGGACACACTGATGCTCAACCACATCAAGCCGATGGCGTAGACCTTGCCTTTAAGAGGGATACCGTTGCCGTCCAGGTAGTCACGGATCCACGGACCCAGGCGCGGGTGTTGCACCAGCCAGTGGTAGAAGCGTGGGGAGCTTCGGGCGAAGCAAGCGGCGGCGAGAAGCAGGAAGGGCGTAGTCGGCAAGACCGGTAGGAAAATGCCGATCACTCCCAGCGCTACGCTCAACCAGCCGATGGACAGCAGCACGTAGCGCAAGAGCAGCGAACGATTGCCCATGGGTGTCACGGGCAAGCGACTCAGTGGTGACGTGGCTTGAGGATCGCCGGTTTTTCGTCAGGGGCGTTGCACAGCAGGTACAGCGCGGTGAGGGCTTCCGGGATCTGTACGATCATGTCGTCCATCAGGTTGGCGTCGGCGGCGATATCGGCGAACTCCGGCTGGTCGTCGAACAGGCCCGACCCCACCATGATCGGCAGCAACATTTCGCTGACTTCTTCCTCGGCAGTTTCGAACCAGGCGGCTTCGCGCAGGAACACGCCTTCCATGAAACCGATGCACCAGCCGCGCAGGTCGGAGTCGTCCGGCTCTTCGCCAAGGTCCAGCTCGCATGGCAGCTCGAATTCTTCGTCCGACGCCAGTTGGCGACCGATGTGGGCCTTGAGGGCCAACAGGGTGGATTCGATTTCTTCGCGTTGGGCGTCGTCGGCGTAGTGCGGCTCTTCGGCGAACAGTGCGTCGATCCATTCACGGTCGGGTACGATCTCGGCGCAGATCGACAGGGCGGTCAGGTAGCCGTGGGCGGCCACGTAGTCCAGCGCCTCGTCATGCAGCTCATCGGCGTCGAGGAAGGCTTGCAGGCGGGTTAGTTGCTCAGCGAAGGACATTGAAGGACTACCTTGGAAATAAACGATGCTGAATTCTAGGCTTTCTTGAGCGCCCAGGCCAGCCGCCATGCAGATTTGCCCGCTTTAAGAGACGGGCTGCAATTCGTCAGTGGCGCCCTTTGCCGGGTATCGCTCGGGTATACTGCCGCGTTTTGTGATGCCCTCGCAGGTCAAGCCCAGCGCGCGAAAACTTCGCTTACGGATTATTTCCCGTGAGATCGTGTTTTTTCGACCAGCCTGTACAGAGGGATTTGCGCACTTTTTTGGAGTTTTACATGCTCGAGCAGGCTCAACGCGTCCTCAAGGACATCTTCGGCTACGACAGTTTTCGTGGCCGCCAGGGTGCGATCATTGAGCGCGTGGCCAGTGGTGGTGACGCACTGGTCTTGATGCCTACCGGGGGCGGCAAGTCGTTGTGCTTCCAGGTGCCGGCGCTGTTGCGCAATGGCCTGGCGGTGGTGGTGTCGCCGCTGATCGCATTGATGGACGACCAAGTGGCAACCCTGGAAGAACTCGGCGTCGCTGCGGCGGCCTTGAACTCTACCCTCAGTGCCGAGCAACAGCGCGACCTGGCGGCCCGCATCAAGCGCGGTGAAGTGAAAATGCTTTACCTGGCCCCTGAGCGCCTGGTGCAGCCGCGCATGCTGGCCTTTCTGCAGAGCCTGGAAATCGCCCTGTTCGCCATCGACGAAGCCCACTGCGTATCGCAATGGGGCCACGATTTCCGTCGCGAATACCTGCAACTGGGGCAATTGGCTGAGTTGTTCCCTGACGTTCCGCGTATCGCCCTGACGGCCACCGCCGACAAGCGCACCCGCGAAGAAATCGTCGAGCGGCTGCACTTGCAGAACGCCGAGCGCTTCCTGTCGAGCTTCGATCGGCCGAATATTTTCTACCGCATCGTACCCAAGGAGCAGCCGCGCAAGCAGTTGCTCGCGTTCCTGTCCGAGCGGCGCAGCGACGCGGGCATCGTCTATTGCCTGTCGCGCAAAAAAGTTGATGAAGTCGCCGCGTTCCTCTGCGAGCAAGGCTACCCGGCGCTGCCTTATCACGCCGGGCTGCCCAACGAAACGCGCTCTGCGCACCAGAAGCGCTTCCTCAATGAGGAAGGCCTGATCATGGTAGCCACCATCGCGTTCGGCATGGGCATCGACAAATCCAACGTGCGCTTTGTCGCGCATATGGACCTGCCCAAATCCCTCGAGGCGTACTACCAGGAAACCGGTCGCGCCGGCCGTGATGGTCTGCCGGCGGATGCCTGGATGGTCTACGGCCTGCAAGACGTGGTGATGCTCAAGCAGATGCT
The DNA here is from genome assembly GCF_963970975.1 of Pseudomonas sp. RA_15y_Pfl1_P11. NCBI lineage: Bacteria > Pseudomonadati > Pseudomonadota > Gammaproteobacteria > Pseudomonadales > Pseudomonadaceae > Pseudomonas > Pseudomonas sp. RA_15y_Pfl1_P11. The sequence goes on along the minus strand of NZ_CAXAOY010000008.1, from coordinate 182,741 downwards.
GCAGAACTCCGAAGGCGACGAGCGTCACAAACGCCTGGAGCAGCACAAGCTCGACGCGATGCTCTCGCTGTGTGAAGAGACTCGTTGCCGTCGCCAGACCTTGCTGGCGTATTTTGACGAAGACATGCCTGAGCCTTGCGGCCATTGCGACAACTGCATTGATGGCGTGCAGACCTGGGACGCCACTGAGCCGGCGCGTCAGGCTCTGTCCGCTATTTATCGCACGGGCCAGCGTTATGGCGTCGGTCATTTGGTGGACGTGTTGCTGGGCAAGGACAACGAGAAAGTGCGCAGCTTCGGCCACGAGAAACTTTCGGTGTACGGCGTCGGCAAGGCCCGCGCCGACGGAGAGTGGCGTTCGTTGTTCCGGCAGATGGTTGCACGCGGGCTGGTGGACATCGACATCGAAGGTTATGGTGGCCTGCGCCTCAACGACAGTTGCCGGCCGTTGCTCAAGGGCGAAGTGAGCCTGGAGTTGCGCCGCGACCTCAAACCGCAGACCACCGCCAAGAGCAGCACCAGCCAGGCCAGCCAACTGGTGCGTGGTGAAGAGCGCGAGCAGTGGGAAGCCTTGCGCACCCTGCGCCGCAAACTGGCGCAGGAACACAGCGTGCCGCCGTACGTTATTTTCCCCGACTCCACCCTGCTGGAGATGTTGCGCGAGCAACCCACCAGCATGGCCGAGATGGCGCGGGTCAGCGGCGTAGGTGCGCGTAAGCTGGAGCGTTACGGCCAGGCTTTCCTCGAAGTCCTCGGCGGCCAGGCCGAAGCGCCAAAGGAAGTTGCCGATATCCGCCACGAACTGATCAGCCTGGCACGCGCCGGCATGACCCCGATCCAGATCGCCGGCCAACTGCAATGCTCGGAGAAGAACGTCTACACCTTGCTGGCGGAATCCATCGGCAAGCAGCAGTTGTCGTTGGAGCAGGCGCTTGATTTGCCAGAGGATCTGCTCGGCGAAATCCAGGATGCGTTCCTCGACGGGGAGGGCGAATTGCCACCTGTGGCGGAGATCGCGCCGCTGTTCACCGGGCGTGTTCCTGAGGGTGTTTTGTACTGCGTGCGGGCGGCTTTGCAGTCTGAATTCGAGATTTAGTGCGCCAATTACGACAATGTAACAGATCAGTACATAGCAACTCTTGCCTACTGGCAACGCTCATGCTTAGCTGACTAATAATTAGCCACACTTTATTTTCAGTCTAAAACAAGAGCTTTTTATGCCGTTAACCGATCAACACCGATTTGGCATGCAACTGGCGCAGATGTCTCGTGGTTGGCGCGCCGAGCTGGACCGCCGTTTGGCGGGGCTTGGCTTGTCCCAGGCTCGGTGGCTGGTGCTGCTGCACCTGGCCCGTTTCGAAGAAGCGCCCACCCAGCGTGAGTTGGCGCAAAGCGTTGGCGTCGAAGGGCCGACACTCGCCCGCCTGCTGGACAGCCTTGAAGGCCAGGGCCTGGTGCAACGCCAGGCGGTGGTGGAAGACCGTCGTGCCAAGCGCATCCTGCTGTGTGATACCGCCCGGCCACTGATCGAGCAGATCGAGACGATCGCCACGGCGTTGCGTCACGAGTTGTTTGTGGGGGTGGATGAAGCCGATTTGAGTGTGTGCATGCGCGTGCACGGGCGCATCCTGGCGAATCTGGAAAAGTCCTGAACGGTATGAGCGGGCGGTGCGACGATTCGACAAGCCCGCTCACTACAAAGCCTCGCGCATCATTTAGAACGTCTGCCCCAGGTTCAAATACACCGCCTTCTGGTTGTCATCATTGAACCCATAGCTGAAGTTCAGCGGCCCCAACGGTGTATCAAAGCCCAGGAAAATACTCGCCGCGTTGATATAGCCGCTGTCGAACTCATTGTCGTTGTTCCACGCCCGGCCGCGTTCCAGTGACGCCCCCAGGTACAACGGGAAATCCAGTGGCAGGTACGAGCGTGGCGTGAGCCGGCGGTAGTACACCGCCCGCATCAAGCTGATGTTCTGGCCCGAGATCGCATCCTGGCGGAAGCCCGACAACTGCCGCGCGCCCCCCAGCAGGAAGCTGGAAATCACCACATCCGAATCATCCAGCGTGCGCCCATAGCGCCCCCCCAGCACAAGTGTGTCCGGGCCGTGGCTCATGGCCTTGTCCAACTTGAACTCCCATTGGCGGTAGCGCTGGTCCGAGCCCAGCCCCGGTTCGAATTCGCGGTAGGCCAGGCCGATGTCTTCGCCGGTGTGGGGGAAGTACACATTGTCCAGGGTGTCGAAAGAGTACTTCAGCTCATAGAAGCCCTCGCTGAAACTCACGCTGGGCAGGTCGCGGTCGCCGATGCGCACGTCTGCCTTGCCCCAGGCTTCACCGACGCCGAAGCGGATTTCGCCACTGTTGCCAATCTGGCGCCCTACGTTCAAGCCGAAACCGTAGCGTTCCAGGCGGTATTCGGAGATGGGGTCGTTGTCCAGGATCAGTTCGACGTTCTGCGCCTGGGCGCTGATATAAGGGGCGACAAAGTAACGCGAGCCAGTGTCCATCGGCTGGTAGAACTCGCTGTACAGCTCTTGTCGATCACCGATTTGCACCCGTGTCAGCCATTCGGCGCCAAGGCGGTTGATACCGTTCACGCGGTAGCTCGCGCCAAGGTTGAAGGCGCTATCGCCGCGCATGTCATCCGACAGGTTCAGGCCCAGGCGCAGGTAATCGGTGCCGCTGCGCTTGCCGCGCGCGCTGATCACCAACGTGTTTTCCTTGCCTTTCTTGATTACGCGGTATTGCACTTGTTCGAAGTAATCCAGACCATACAGGGTGCCCATGTCGGTTTGCAGGCGGCCCAGTTCCAGCGGCTCGCCCAGGTTCTGGCGGATGTAGTAGCGGATCACGTCGTCGCTGACTTTCGAGTCGTTTTCCACGCTGATGGCGGTGATTATCGGCGTGCGTTCCCCTGGGGTACGGGCGGCCACCAGTTGCGGGTCGATTGGCTCGGCGGGGCGCAGATGGGCGAGGCGGGCATCGAGGGCGCGGGTAGCGCGGTAGCCGGCGTCGATCATGTCCTTGGCGCGGCCGAAGTCGGTCACGCCATAGGCAGCGAGCGGCGGCTGGATCAGCACGTCCTTGGGGTGCAGGTCCTTGAGTTGCTCTTCAGAGTTGCGCCGGGTCATCAGGGTGATGGATTGGTTAAGCACGTCCACCACCGTGGCCAGTTGCTTGCGCGAGCGCAGCGGGGTGCCGATGTCCACGACAATGGCGATATCCACGCCCATTTCCCGTGCCACATCCAGTGGGATGTTATCGGTCATGCCGCCGTCCACCAGCAATCTTCCGTCCAGTTCCACCGGAGCGAACACGGCCGGGATCGACATGCTGGCGCGGATCACCTGGGGCAGGTGGCCCTTGCGGAACACTACCTTTTCGCCGGTGGTGATATCGGTCGCTACTGCGCGGAAGGGGATTGGCAGCTTGTCGAAGTTACGCGTGTTGCTGCTGTGGGCGAACATGCTTTCCAGCAGCAGTGCCAGGTTCTGGCCTTGGATCACGCCCAGTGGCAAGCCGAGGCTGCCGTCGTCGCGGAAGCTGAGTTTTTGCTTGACCAGGAAGTCCCGGTCATCCTGCTTGCGCCGAAACGGTACGTCTTCCCGCGGCGGCGCATCGGACAGGGCCTGCTGCCAGTCGATGCTCAGCGCCAGCTTTTCCAGCTCATCGATTTTATAGCCCGACGCGTACAGCCCACCGATCACCGCGCCCATGCTGGTGCCGGCAATCGCATCGATCTGGATGCCTTGCTCCTCAAGCGCCTTGAGTACGCCGATATGCGCAAGGCCACGGGCGGCGCCACCGGACAGCACCAGGCCGATTTTCGGGCGTGGCGGCTCAATGGCGTCGGCAACAAGGGGAAGCAAGCACAGAAACAGGCAGGACAGCAGGCGGCGCATCATGAATCTCAAGGCTGGGCGATAAAGGCCGGTATTATAGCCACTCGATCCGCCAAGCCCGTTACGCCTGGAGCTTCTCAAATTATGTCGTCGATCAAACCCGAGATCGTCATCACCTATTGCACTCAGTGCCAGTGGCTACTTCGCGCCGCCTGGCTGGCGCAGGAATTGTTGAGCACGTTTGCCGATGACCTGGGCAAAGTGTCACTGGCGCCCGCCACCGGCGGCGCGTTTCGCATCACCTGTGATGGCGTGCAGATCTGGGAGCGCAAGGCCGACGGCGGTTTCCCTGAGGCCAAGGTGCTCAAGCAGCGCGTGCGCGACCAGATCGACCCGCAACGGGATCTAGGGCACAACGACCGCACGCAGTGAGCGTCAGAGATCAGGCCGTTGCCGCAGGCTGTTTGGCCTGGCTGGCGCCGCCCATCAACCCCGACAGCACGATCGCGACGATGATCAGCACGCCGCCGAGCAGCATGCGCAGCGTCGGGGTTTCGGCAAACAGTAGCCAGGCCGCAGTGATACCGTAGACCGGCTCCATGGCAAACACCACCGAAGCCGTGCGTGCCTTGATCACCGCGAGGCTGGCGACAAACAGGCTGTGGGCCAGGCCCGTGCAGAACACGCCGAGCAAACCGATCCACAGCCAGTCAATCGCTTGCACATCCGCCACCCCAGGCGCCGCGACCGGCAAAAGGCACGCTGCAACCACCACGTTCTGGCACAGCGCTGCCTGCACCGCAGGGATGCGCCCGGAACTGGCGCGATTGTTCAGTGACAGCAGGGAAAACAGCAGCCCCGAGGCGATCCCCCAGAGCAACCCGCCGGTGGCTTCGCTGGCAAGATTGAAGTCCGGCGTGACCAGCACCAGGCCGATGCTGACCAGCACCACCAACAGCACTTCATTGGCGCGAATGCGCTCGCGGAAAATCAGTCCTTCGAGGATCACGGTAAAGGCCGGGAACGCGGTAAACCCCAGGGTCGCGACGGCCACGCCGGCCACCTTGACGGCAATAAAGAACGTTACCCAATGCGCGGCCAGCAATACGCCGCTGACCAGCAGCCGGCGCCAGTCGCGCAGTTCCAGCTTTTTCCAGGCAGTGTTGCTCGCGAACCGTGCAAATAGCGCCAGGGCAATCACGGCAAACACGGCACGCCCAAAGACGATGATGGCGGGCGAGGCGGCCGCCAGTTTGCCGAATACACCGGTAAGGCCAAACATCAATGCGCCGATGTGCAGGGCGCCGAGGGCTGAGCGGGGAGTCATTGCGATCCTTGAATCAAGCGGGTGACAGAAACGCAGTCTAGTGGGGCTGCCGCGTAGGCGTCTGTCGTCCGGCTCGCGATTTTTATCGCGAGACTCGTCCTACGCGTTGCGCCGCAATGCGCCCGGCGAGGCGCCAAACTCACGCAGCATCGCGGCCGCAAATGCGCTTTGCGAGGTATAGCCGACGCGATCGGCGATTTCACCAATGGGTAATGGCGTTTTGCGCAGCAAGTCCAAGGCCATGTGCAGGCGACGGCGGCGGATATAGTCCATCGGCGTCTGCCCGCATTCCGCCATGAACCGTGCGTGCAAGCGCGCCACCGACAGGTCTGCGATGCGCGCCAGGTCGGCTACCTGCAGCGGGTGTGCAACGTGGCGCTCGATATGCGCATTGAATGCCTCGTACGGCAGGCGCCGGCCCGGCAGCGGTTGAGCCAGCGGGTGATTGAGGCTGGCCAACAACAGCACCGCGCCTTGCTGGACGATCAGCGGATCATCCACCGGGCTCTGCGCCAGCCACTGCACCAGTTGGCTTTGCCGCGAATCCAGGGCGAGTCGCGTGGGTTGATCGAGCAGCCGGCGACTGGCATCGGCATGTTCGCCCAACGATTGCAGCACCCAGTGCTCGGTGGGCACGTCCAGCACCAGGCAGCGGCTGCCATCGCGACTGCCACAGGCATGATGGGCTGAGAAGGGCAGCACCATCACGCTGCTTTCGCGCACCTGGCTGCCACGGCCTTCCACTTCGAAATCCAGGTGTCCGGACAGGCCGAACACCAACTGCGCATGATCATGGCTGTGGGCGATGGGCGCTTCGAGGTAGTGGCGTAGCGTGAGAGTGGGGCTCATCGCGGTCTCCTGGGCTGCAAGCCGGCAGTCTACAACGCTTCTCGGTCGGCCGGCGCTGTCATCAGACTGACGCACAGCTGTCATGGGCTATTAACCGCCGAGGCGCAAGCTCGCGAAAACAGCGTCGAGGGATGCCCATGACCAGTGCCGAGTTCGTCAAACCCAGCCGTAAGCAACGGGTTCGTACCCTGTGGATTTCCGACGTGCACCTGGGCACCCGGGATTGCCAGGCCGAACATTTGTCGCAGTTCCTCAAGGGCTACCACGCCGACAAGGTCTACCTGGTAGGCGACATCATTGACGGTTGGAAAATGCGCGGCGGCATGTATTGGCCCCAGGCCCACACCAACGTGATCCGCCGCTTGCTGACCATGGCCAAGCGCGGCACCGAGGTCATCTACGTCACCGGGAACCACGATGAATTCCTGCGCCGCTACTCCAAGCTGATCCTGGGCAATATTCAACTGGTGGATGAAGCGGTGCATGTGACTGCTGATGGCCGTCATCTGTTGGTGATCCATGGCGATCAGTTCGACGTGATCACCCGCTATCACCGTTGGTTGGCGTTCCTCGGTGACTCGGCCTATGAGTTCACGCTTACGCTGAACCGCTGGCTGAACCATTGGCGTGCGCGGTATGGCTATGGTTATTGGTCGCTGTCGGCGTACCTCAAGCACAAGGTCAAGACGGCGGTGAGTTTCATCAGCGATTTCGAAGAAGCGATCGCCCACGAAGTGACCAAGCGCGAGTTGCATGGCGTTGTGTGCGGGCATATCCACCATGCGGAGATTCGCAAGGTGGGCGAGGTGGATTACCTCAACTGCGGGGATTGGGTGGAGTCCTGCACGGCGTTGATCGAGCACTGGGACGGGAGTATCGAGCTGTATCGGTTGGCGGATGCGCAGGCGAAAGAGGCACTGCTAAAGGCTGAACTGGTAACAGGCTGACGGCCCTGATCGGTCTAAATGTGCGGGCTTGCGCGCGAATGCAAAGTGTCAGTCACCCTATACATCGACTGATACACCGCATTCGCGAGCAAGCCCGCTCCCACATTTGGTTCCGGTTTCGTCAGTTGGATACGTCGGCGATGGCTTCCGCCAAAAGTGCCAGCCGCGTCGCATCAATACCCGCCACGTTAGCCCGCCCCGAACTCACCATGTACACGCTGTGCTTCTCCCGCAGTTGCTTGACCTGCTCGGCACTCAAGCCGGTATAGGAAAACATCCCGCGCTGCGCTCCAATATGGGCAAACCGCTCCGATAAACCGTGGGGCGCCAACGCCTCCACCAGCCCGGATCGCAAGTGCGCGATCCGCGAGCGCATGGCTTCGACTTCATTGCTCCATCGCTTTTTCAGCTCGGCATCGCCCAGAATCGTAGCCACCACGGCTGCGCCGTGATCCGGCGGCGTCGACCACAGGTTGCGTGCCGTATTAGCAAGCTGGCTGCGCACATCCGTCAGCTTCTCGGCATCCGCCGCACACACGATCAACGCGCCAACACGGTCGCTATACAGGCCAAAATTCTTCGAGCAGGAACTGGTCACCAGCACTTCCGGCAGCTCGGCCGCAAATAGGCGCACGGCCCAGGCGTCCTGCTCCAGGCCATCGCCAAAGCCCTGATAGGCGAAGTCGATCAGCGGCAGCAGTTGGCGCTCGCGCACGATCTGCAGCACCTGGCGCCAATCATCCGGGGTCAAGTCGAAACCGGTCGGGTTGTGGCAGCAGGCATGCAGCAGTACCACGTCGCCCTCTGGCACGCTGGACAGGGTAGCCAGCATCGCCGCCACGTCCAGGCGATTGTCAGCGCCCACGTAGGGGTAATGGCTGACCTTAATCCCGGCCTTGGCGAAGATAGTTTCGTGGATCGGCCAGGTCGGGTTGCTCAGCCATACGCCACGGCCGGGCAGATTGTGGGCGATGAAGTCGGCGCTCAGGCGCAGGGCGCCGGTGCCGCCTGGCGTCTGGGTGGCGCCGGCGCGGCGTTCGCGGATCAGCGCCGAATCGGCACCGAGCACCAGTTCGCTGATCAGCGAGCCGAACGCAGCATTACCGTGGCCGCCGATGTAGGTCTTGGTGGTCTGCGTGTCTACCAGGCGCTGCTCGGCCAGTTTCACTGCGTGCGGAATGGGCGTGAGCCCCTGGTCATCCTTGTAGACGCCCACGCCCAGGTCGAACTTGTTCGGGTTGGTGTCCTGGGCATACAGGTCCATCAGCCCGAGGATCGGGTCGCCGGGCACGCGGCCTATGGCATCGAAGTGCATTACTTGCGGCCCTCGGCGTCCTTGGCCACTTCGTCGGTGCGTGCGGCCATGATGAAGTCGTTGCGGTGCAGGCCCTTGATGGAGTGGCTCCACCAAGTCACGGTGACTTTGCCCCACTCAGTGAGCAGGCCTGGGTGATGGCCTTCGGCTTCGGAGATTTCACCCATGGCGTTGGTGAACGCCAGGGCGAATTTGAAGTTCTTGAACAGGAAAACCTTTTCCAGCTGCATCACGCCGTCGCGGACTTCGATGTTCCAGTCTGGGATCTGCTTGAGCAGCACCGGCAGTTCTTCATCGCTGACTTGCGGGGCATCGGCGCGGCAGGCTTCGCAGTGGGCTTGGTTCAAGGTGGTCATGGAGGTGTCCTGAATTCGAATGTTTGAAGGTCAGTAGCGTCACCCTAAAGCAACGCGGCGCCAGGGAACAGACTGACCTGGCGTGAAGATGTAAGGTTCAAGCAACCTTGGGCTTCGGGGGGGCTGCCTTTGGGGTGAAGAGCGGGGCGTGCAGCCCCAGCTGCATCCCGCGCTCAACCATGCCCATGATGTCTTCCTGCGCGACTTCGAACAGGCGCTTGAGGTTTGGCAGCACGAAGTACAGCGGTTGCAGGATATCGATGCGATACGGCGTGCGCATGGCTTCCAGCGGATCGAAGGCTTGGTGCTCAGGCTCGGAAGACAGGCTGTACACCGTTTCCTTGGGCGACGACAGAATACCGCCACCGTAGATGCGCCGACCTTCGGGCGTATCCACCAGGCCAAACTCGATGGTCATCCAGTACAAGCGCGCCAGGTACACCCGTTGCTCCTTGGTGGCCGCCAGGCCGAGCTTGCCGTAGGTATGGGTGAATTCGGCAAACCAGGGGTTGGTCAGCAGCGGGCAATGGCCAAAGATCTCGTGGAAAATGTCCGGCTCTTGCAGGTAGTCCAGTTCTTCGCGGGTGCGAATAAAAGTCGCCACCGGAAACTGCTTGTTGGCGAGCAATTCGAAGAACGTCTGGAAGGGAATCAGCGCCGGCACGCGGGCGACTTGCCAGCCGGTGGTTTCGGCCAGCACCTTGTTGATCTCGCCCAATTGCGGGATTCGGTCCAGGGGCAGGCCGAGCTTGTCGATGCCGTCCAGGTATTCCTGGCAGGCGCGCCCTTCAATCACTTTCAATTGACGAGTGATCAGGGTGTTCCACACCGCGTGTTCTTCTGGCGGGTAATGGATAACACCTTGAGCATCGGGCTCGCGGGCCACGTACTGCGTCTGTTTCATACGGCTCTCCTGCTAGGCATTCGTTCTTGTTATGTCCTGCGTTGAGCCTATTGATAACCCGTGCGCGCCGGGATTCCATCTGTTTAAAACGCCTCTGAGTAGGAAAACTTACCGGTTTTCGTAAAGTATTCGTTACGGATACCGGATTTGCTGCTGGGTCGGGCTGGGAAAACACCCAAAGCTGTCACATAATCTTGACGACTATCTGCGCCCAGCGACAAAAAAGCCGCGGCGCTTACCCAACTTTCGGGCCTTTTCATGCGTATCAAAGTGCACTGCCAGAACCGTATCGGCATCCTGCGGGACATCCTCAACCTGTTGGTGGAGTACGGCGTCAACGTCGCCAAGGGCGAGGTCGGCGGTGAGCATGGCAATGCCATTTACCTGTACTGCCCGAACCTGGTGAACATGCAGTTCCAGGCGCTGCGCCCGCAGTTCGAGGCGATTGCCGGAGTGTTTGGGGTGAAAAGGGTAGGGCTGATGCCCAGCGAGCGCCGGCACATGGAACTCAATGCGCTGCTCGGCGCCCTGGAGTTTCCGGTGCTGTCGATCGACATGGGCGGTTCCATCGTCGCCGCCAACCGCGCGGCGGCCCAGTTGCTCGGGGTGCGGGTGGATGAAGTGCCGGGGATTCCGTTGTCACGGTATGCCGAGGACTTCGACTTGCCGGAGCTGGTGCGTGCGAGCAAATCGCGGATCAACGGCCTGCGGGTCAAGGTCAAGGGTGACGTGTTCCTGGCGGACATCGCGCCACTGCAATCGTCCGAACATGATGACAGCGAGGCCATGGCCGGCGCCGTGCTGACGTTGCACCGCGCCGACCGCGTCGGTGAACGCATCTACAACGTGCGCAAGCAGGAGCTGCGCGGCTTTGACAGCATTTTCCAGAGTTCCAAGGTCATGGCCGCCGTGGTTCGCGAAGCGCGACGCATGGCGCCGCTGGATGCGCCTCTATTAATAGAAGGCGAAACCGGCACCGGCAAAGAACTGCTCGCGCGTGCCTGTCATCTGGCCAGCCCGCGTGGTCAATCGCCGTTGATGGCGCTTAACTGCGCCGGTTTGCCGGAGTCGATGGCCGAGACCGAGCTGTTCGGCTACGGCCCCGGCGCGTTCGAAGGTGCGCGCGCCGAAGGCAAGCTGGGGCTGCTGGAGTTGACGGCGGGCGGCACGCTGTTTCTCGACGGCGTGGGGGAAATGAGCGCGCGCTTGCAGGTGAAGTTGCTGCGCTTTTTGCAGGACGGTTGCTTCCGCCGCGTAGGCAGCGATGAAGAGGTGTACCTGGATGTGCGGGTCATCTGCGCCACCCAGGTGGACTTGTCTGAACTGTGCGCCCGTGGCGAATTCCGCCAGGACCTTTACCACCGTCTAAATGTGCTGTCCCTGCATATCCCGCCGCTGCGCGAATGCCTCGACGGCCTGGCGCCGCTGGTGGATCACTTCCTTGATCAGGCCAGCCGGCAGATCGGCTGCCCGCTGCCGAAGCTCGCGACGGCTGCGATGGATCGTCTGAGCCACTACCACTGGCCAGGCAACGTACGGCAGTTGGAAAACGTGCTATTCCAGGCGGTGTCGTTGTGCGATGGCGGGATGGTCAAGGCCGAGCATATTCGGCTGCCGGACTATGGCGTGCGTCAGCCCCTTGGCGATTTTTCCTTGGAGGGCGGCTTGGAGGACATTGTCGGGCGCTTCGAGAAGGCGGTGCTGGAAAGTTTGTACGCCGAGCACCCGAGCAGTCGGCAGTTGGGCAAGCGGTTAGGGGTATCGCACACCACCATCGCCAATAAATTGCGCGATTACGAAGTCGTCAAGGCCGACAAATAACCCACTGGCTAAACAGGGGCAAGCTGTGGGGGCGGGCTTGCTCGCTCCCACATCATTTGAATTTTTGTCGCCTGTAATACCGGTGTTTGCCGCACGCGGCAGTAGTCCGCCGTTTTTTCGACTCTCAGCCGGCAGCCTAATCCACCCATCTCCCGCCAAACCCCCGTCCCGCCTGCACTTCTCCTTCTTTTCCAAAGTTGGTTCGCAAATTGCTTAAGCCTTATCAGTACAGCGGTGGGCGGCAAGCGTCCGTCAGAAAGAGGAAAGAGCGTGGACAAGTACCTTTATGTGGCAATGACCGGCGCCAGCCAGAATGCTCTGGCGCAGAAGGCCCATGCCAACAACCTGGCGAACATTTCCACCAATGGTTTCCAGCGTGACCTGGAGCAGGCGCGTTCGATGCCAGTGTTCGGTGACAGCTTTCCGGCGCGGGCGTTTGCCTTGACCGAGCGCCCAGGCACTGACTTCTCCCCTGGCGCGATGATTGAGACCGGCCGTGACCTGGACGTTGCCGTCAGCGGCGATGGCTGGATGGCCGTGCAAACCCCGGATGGCGGCGAGGCCTACGTGCGCAGCGCCAGCATGAACGTCGATGCATTGGGCGTGCTGCGGGCCGGCAACGGCATGCCGATCATGGGCAACGGTGGCCCGATTGCCGTGCCGCCCCAGCAGAAAATCGAAGTGGGTGCCGACGGCACCATCAGCATCCGCGCCATGGGTGAAGGCCCGCGTGTGATGGCTGAAGTGGACCGCATCAAGCTGGTCCAGCCGGACCTGAAGAACATGAGCAAAGGCCTGGACGGCACCATCCACACCAAGGATGGCCAGCCGGCTCAAGCCGACGCTAGGGTCACGCTGACCTCGGGCTTTCTGCAGGCGAGCAACGTCAATGCCGTAGAAGAAATGACAGCGGTGCTGGCGCTTTCTAAGCAGTTCGAGCTGCACATCAAGATGATGAACAGCGCCAAAGAAGACGATCAGGCCATGACTCGCGTCATGCAGATGAGCTGATAGCCCCTAACTAATTTGCAACGCGGCGCCAACAAACAGGCGCACGAAGGAGAACAGCATGCTTCCGGCTCTATGGGTTGCCAAAACAGGTCTGTCCGCCCAGGACACCAACCTGACCACCATTTCCAACAACTTGGCCAACGTGTCGACCACGGGTTTCAAACGTGACCGTGCCGAGTTCCAGGACTTGCTCTATCAGATCAAGAAACAGCCAGGCGCCCAATCGACCCAGGACAGCGAACTGCCGTCGGGCCTGCAACTGGGTACCGGTGTGCAGATCGTCGGCACCCAGAAGAACTTCAGCGCCGGCAACCTGCAGCAGACCGGCCAGCCGCTGGACATGGCCATCAACGGCCGTGGTTTCTTCCAGATCCTGCAACCGGACGGCACCACTTCCTACACCCGTGACGGTACTTTCCACTTGGATTCCAACGGCCAGATCGTGACGGCCAACGGTTTCTCCCTGGAGCCAGCCGTTGTCGTACCAGCTGATGCCAAGACGTTCACTGTCGGCAACGACGGCACCGTGTCTATCACCGTCGCCGGTAACCCGGCTTCGCAAGTGATCGGTAACCTGCAAACCGCCGACTTCATCAACCCGGCCGGCCTGCAGGCCATGGGTAACAACCTGTTCCTGGAAACCGCCTCCAGCGGCGCACCGCAAATCGGCACCCCTGGCCTGAACGGTTTTGGCACCACGCTGCAAAGCACCCTGGAAACGTCCAACGTGAGCACCGTTGAGGAGATGGTCAACATGATCACCACCCAGCGCGCCTACGAGATGAACTCCAAGGTGATCTCCACCGCCGACCAGATGCTTTCGTTCGTAACGCAGAATCTGTAATCAAGTCTATGGGGCGCCCCTGAGGTCGCCTGCAACACCGTGAGGTAAGGGTCATGAATCGCTATGTTTCTGTTCTGGCATTGAGTGGGATTGCCGTGCTCGCGGGCTGTGTCGCCCCGACGCCAAAACCCAATGACCCGTACTACGCGCCGGTGTTGCCACGCACGCCGTTGCCGGCGGCTGCCAACAATGGCTCGATCTATCAGGCGGGCTTCGAACAGAACCTGTACAGCGACCGCAAGGCGTTCCGGGTCGGTGACATCATCACCATCACCCTGAACGAGCGCACCCAGGCCAGCAAGAACGCCAACTCTCAAGTCGGCAAGACCAGTAAGGCTGGCATCGGCCTGACGTCGTTGTTCGGCGCCGTGCCCAACGTCAACAACCCATTGGGTGATGGCGACCTGAGCCTCAGCGCCGGCTACAGCGGCGACCGTGCCACCAGCGGCAAAAGCGCAGCGGGGCAGGGCAACAGCCTGACCGGTTCGATCACCGTGACCGTAGCCGATGTATTGCCCAACGGCATCCTCGCCGTACGCGGTGAAAAGTGGATGACGCTCAATACCGGTGACGAACTGGTGCGCATTGCGGGCATGGTTCGCGCCGATGACATCACCACCGACAACACCGTGCCGTCCACGCGTATTGCCGATGCACGCATCACTTATTCCGGCACGGGCGCCTTTGCCGATGCGAGCCAGCCGGGCTGGTTCGACCGTTTCTTCCTTAGCCCGCTGTTCCCTTTCTAGGTGGCCACTTTGAACTTCAAACAGCTGATGGCGGCCGCGCTCCTGCTTTGCTTAAGCGCTGTCGCCCAGGCCGAACGCCTGAAGGACATCGCGAGCATTTCCGGTGTGCGTTCCAACCAGTTGATCGGCTACGGCCTGGTGGTGGGGCTCAATGGTACGGGTGACCAGACCACCCAGACCCCGTTCACCCTGCAGACCTTCAACAACATGCTCTCGCAGTTCGGCATCAAGGTGCCGGCCGGTTCGGGCAACGTGCAACTGAAAAACGTCGCGGCGGTGTCGATCAGTGCTGACTTGCCGGCGTTCTCCAAGCCCGGCCAACTGGTGGACATCACTGTCGCGTCGATCGGTAACTCGAAAAGCCTGCGTGGCGGCACCTTGCTGATGACGCCGCTCAAGGGGATCGACGGCAACGTCTACGCCATCGCCCAGGGCAACCTGGTGGTGGGCGGGTTTGATGCTGAAGGTCGCGACGGCTCGAAGATCACTGTCAACGTGCCGTCGGCGGGTCGTATCCCAGGCGGTGCCAGTGTTGAACGCACTGTGCCGAGCGGCTTCAACCAGGGCAACAGCCTGACCCTGAACCTCAACCGCTCCGACTTCACCACCGCCAAGCGTGTGGTGGATAAGATCAACGACATGCTCGGCCCTGGCGTGGCCCAGGCGATCGACGGCGGCTCGATCCGTGTGACCGCCCCGCTGGACCCCAGCCAGCGCGTCGACTACCTGTCGATCCTGGAAAACCTTGAAGTCGACCCGGGCCAGGCTGTCGCCAAAGTCATCATCAACTCGCGTACCGGTACCATTGTGATCGGCCAGAACGTCAAGGTATCGCCGGCAGCGGTGACCCACGGCAGCCTGACCGTGACCATCACCGAAGACCCGATCGTCAGCCAACCTGGGCCTTTGTCCAACGGCCAGACGGCGGTGGTGCCACGCTCACGCGTCAACGCCCAGCAAGAAGCCAAGCCGATGTTCAAGTTCGGTCCCGGCACCACCCTGGATGAGATTGTCCGTGCGGTGAACCAGGTGGGCGCGGCGCCCGGCGACTTGATGGCGATTCTCGAAGCACTGAAACAGGCCGGCGCCTTGCAAGCCGACCTGATAGTGATCTGAGGCCATGGTCATGGACATGCGCAAGAGCGGTATCAGCAGCACGGCGGACTCGGGGTCTTACTCCGACTTGAACCGGCTTAACCAGCTCAAGGTCGGCGACGACAAGAACAGCGAAGGCAACATGCGCAAGGTCGCGCAGGAGTTCGAGTCGCTGTTTTTGAGCGAGATGCTCAAGTCCATGCGTTCGGCCACCGAGGCGTTGGGTAAGGACAACCCGCTGAACACGCCGGCCGCCAAGCAATATCAGGAAATGTACGACCAGCAACTCGCGGTCTCGATGTCCCGCGAAGGCGGGGGTATCGGCCTGGCCGATGTGCTGATGCGTCAGATGCAGAAGAACAAGCCGGTGGAGGCCCAGGCCGCCACCCTGCAGGGCCCTGCGGCGGCAGGGGCTGCCAAGAAAGTCGACGTGCCGACGGAAATTGCCGCCGGCACCCAGGCCGAAGGTCCGTTGGGCCGTTCCAATGGCCAGCGTCCGCTGTGGGCTTACCGCGTGGCAGAGCCACAGGCTGGGGCTGCTGCATCGCACAGCAATGACATGGAATTGATGAACCAGCGTCGGATTGCCTTGCCGAGCAGGCTGACTGATCGCCTGCTGTCCGGCATCGTGCCGAGTACCGATGCAACCACCGTCGCCAAGTCTGCGCCACTGCGTAACAGCGCGGCCGATGACAACGTGGTCAACAGCACGGCGCGCACTTTCGCGGTGCCGGGCGACCGCATGCAGGTCTACGGCCGTGCCGTGGCCCAGCCACCGTTGGCGCCGGCGAAGAAGGCCTTCAGTTCGCAGGATGAATTTGTCGCGACCATGTTGCCAATGGCCAAGGCGGCCGCCGCGCGCATTGGTGTCGACCCGAAGTACCTGGTGGCCCAGGCCGCCCTGGAAACTGGTTGGGGTAAATCGGTGATGCGCGCCCAGGATGGCACCAGCAGCCACAACCTGTTTGGCATCAAGGCCGGCCAGAGTTGGCAGGGCGAGAAAGCGCGTGCGATCACCAGCGAGTTCCGTGACGGGGCAATGGTCAAGGAAACGGCGCAGTTCCGTTCCTACAACTCTTACCAGGACAGCTTCCATGACCTGGTGACATTGCTGCAAAGCAATGATCGCTATAAAGAAGTTGTGAAGTCGGCCGACAACCCGGAACAGTTTGTACGCGAGTTGCAAAAAGCCGGTTACGCAACCGACCCGGCCTACGCCAGCAAGATTTCGCAGATCGCCAAAACGATGGACAGTTACCAGAACTACGCTGCCGCTGGCGCAACCACACATTTATAAGGTCTGAACCATGAGTTTGCTCAATATCGGGATGTCGGGGCTTAACGCTGCTCAAGGATCGTTGTCGGTCTTGAGTAACAACATTGCCAACGCCAACACGGCGGGCTATTCGCGTCAGCAGACTACCCAGAGCGCGAATGCGTCGAACCAGTACGGCGGCGTGTTTATCGGCAGCGGTACCACCCTGGCTGACGTGCGCCGGGTGTACAACGAATACCTGGACACGGCGTACCAGAACAGCACCTCGCTCAACAGCGATGCCAAGGCTTACCTGGATCAAGTGAGCGCCGTGGACAAGACGTTGTCGGACAAGACTACGGGCATGTCGTCCGTGCTCAGTTCGTTCTTTGCCGCTGTTCAGACCGCCTCGGCTAACCCGAGTGATACCTCGGCTCGCCAGATACTGCTGACCAGCGCCCAGACATTGAGCAACCGCTTCAACTCGATCTCCAGCCAATTGAGCCAGCAGAAAGAAACCATTAACAGCCAGTTGACCTCCTTGACCGATCAGGTCAACCAGCTGACCTCGTCGATTGCTTCGCTCAACAAACAGATTACCCAGGTGCAGGGGTCTTCGAACACCACCCCGGCCAACCTGCTGGACGCGCGCGCCGAAGCCGTACGTTCGCTCAATGAGTTGATCGGCGTGAACGCCAGCGAGAAGAACGGTGTGTTCAGCGTCAGTACCGGTACCGGCCAGTCCCTGGTGCTGGGCGATCGGTCCAACACCCTTTCTGCCGTACCGAGCAAGAGCGACACCAGCCAGTACACGATTCAGATGAATGCGGCTGGCGGGACGACGATGGACCTGGGCAACGTGATCAGTGGTGGCAGCATCGGTGGCTTGCTGCGCTATCGCAGCGATGTGTTGATGCCGGCCATCAATGACCTGGGTCGCATTGCTATCGTCACTGCCGATACGATCAACAGTCAACTGGGCCAGGGTATCGACCTGAACGGCGAATTCGGCTCGTCGATGTTCAAAGACATCAACAGCGCTGCGTCTGTCGCGCTGCGTAGCCTTTCCGCTCAAGGTAATCAGGGCGTTGGTAGCCTGGGTGTTACGATCAAGGACACCAGCAAGCTGACCAACTTCGATTACAAGGTCACCTTCAGCGACCCTGTCGATCTCAACAAAGTCACCGTCGAGCGCTCTGATGGCAAAGCCATGGGCACGTTTGATATCACGGCTACACCGCCCTCGGTGATCGATGGTTTCACCCTGGAACTCAAGAACGGACCGATGCAGGCGGGTGACAGCTTTAAAGTCAGCCCGACCGCCAGTGGCGCCCAGAATATCGGTACTGTCCTCAACGACCCGAGCAAGATTGCGTTTGCCGCGCCGCTGAACGGGGAGGCCAGCAAAACCAACCAGGGTACCGGTAGCTTCACACCGCCGACCCTGACCCTGCCCCTGGATATCCAGGGTGGCGCTACTACCGCGCAACAGCGCGTTGGCATTGAAAATTCGATGCCGGTGAAGATGGTGTTCGGCAAGCCGGCGGCTGATGGCACTCAGAGCTATACCCTTAACGACGCCAAGGGCGATCCTATCGGCTCGGGGACCATCATTCCGGGGCAGGCCAATAAAATCACCGTCAACGTGCCGATGCGTGATGCCAGCGGTGCCCTGGTGGTGCCGGCCAAGAGTTTTGGTTTTGACACCACGGTTGCGGGCTCGCCGACCGAGGGGGATAGCACCACCTTTTCGTTTAACGCCACGGGCGTATCCGACAACCGCAATGCCCAGCAACTGCTGAATCTGCAAACCAAGGCCACCGTGGGCGTGGCGACAGATGGCACCGGCGGCACGAGCCTGGTCGGGGCCAACAGTAAGTTGGTGTCTACTGTAGGCGCCAAGGCCGCTGCGGCCACCACTGACACCACGGCCACCAATGCGTTGCTGGCGGCTAACAAAAATGCGCGCAACTCCGTGTCCCAGGTCAACCTGGACGAAGAGGCGGGCGACATGATCAAGTTCCAGCAGTACTACACAGCGTCGTCGCAGATCATCAAGGCTGCGCAAGAAACCTTCAGCACGCTGATTAATAGTCTTTAAGGGAGTCTGGGACGATGCGCATTTCTACACAGCAGTATTTCGACACCAGTGCGAGCAAGTATCAGAACAATTATTCCAGCGTGGTTAAGGCCCAGGAACAGGCGAGTTCCGGCGTGCGTGTACAGACCGCTGGGGATGATCCGGTGGCCGCGCAGCGTTTGCTGATGTTGCAGCAGCAGAAAGATATGCTGGCGCAGTCCAGCGGTAATATCAGCTCCCTGAAAAGTTCGCTGACCAACGAGCAGAGCATCCTGGATGCGCTCGACAAGGCGATGCAGGCTGGCAAGCAGCTGGCCCTGCGGGCTGGCGGTGTGACCAGCGATGCTGATCGCAAGTCAATCTCGGTCGAAGTGGGGGCCCTGGAAGAGCAGGTACTGGGTTTGCTCAACAGCAAGGATGCGGCAGGCAATTACTTGTTCTCCGGCTCCAAGACCCAAACCCCCCCGTATTCGCGCAACAGCGATGGCACCTACAGCTACCAGGGCGACGAAAACGAACTGAGCCTGCAGGTTTCCGAGACGCTCACGGTGCGCACTGGCGATACCGGCAAAACCATTCTGGGAGGGGCGGCCAACAGCAGTCGCACCCAGTCCACCTACATTGCACCTGCGGCTGCGCCTCTTCCGCCAGCGATTTCTCCGCCTTTGGTCGATGATAAAAAGGTTGCGATTTCGGCCGGCCTGGTGACTTCGGGTATCGACTACACCAAGCAGTTTGCCGACGGCCAACCTTACAAGCTGACCTTCACCAGTAGCACCCAGTACAAGGTGACGGACAAGGACAACAATGACATTACCTCAGAGATTGCGGGTAATGGCACGTTCGATTCCACCAAGGAAGGCAGCGGCAGCGTGAACCTACGCGGGGTTAAGTTCGACATCACCATCGACCTTACCGACACCGCCACCGGGCCGAATGCCGATGCGTTGGTCAAGGGCCGCGAGTTCAACCTGGCTGCCAAGCCGGATGCGTTCAATGTCTCGCGTACCGCGAGCAACCAGTCGACCGCGCAACTGACCAACGGCAACGTCAGCAGCGCGGCGGACTATTCCAGCACCTTTCCCGGCAATAGCGGGGTGCTGATCAAGTTCAGTGACACTGACCCGACGGCCTTCAAGGTATTTGCCCAGCCGTATACCGCCGACAGCAAAGAGATCGATTCGGGCGTTATCGACACAGCCACGACGCCGAATACCATCACTGCGGCCGGTGTGACCTTTGGGTTGAGCGGTACGCCGCAGACCGGCGACCAGTTTGCCGCCGGTGCCAGCACCCAGAAAACCCAGAACGCCCTCGACACCTTGAGCCAGCTGCGCCAAGCCCTGGAAAAGCCGGCCGATGGCATCCCGGGCGCGCGGGTCAAGCTTCAGGACGCGCTGAACGCTGCGGTCAGTAACCTGACCAACTCGACCACCCAGCTGGGCAATGTGATTGGCTCCATTGGTGCGCGGGAAAATGCGCTCGATGTGCAAGCTGACGCAAATGCCAGTATCGGCCTGGCCAATACCACCACCATGAGTGCACTGGCCAATATCGACATGGGCGAAGCCGCGATCAACCTGACCCTGCAGCAGACCATGCTGGAAGCCTCGCAGCTGGCGTTTGTAAAAGTCTCGCAGTTGAGCCTCTTCAACAAGATGTAAGTGGCGTGACGTCAAGCGGCCCGCTCTGGAAACAGGGCGGGCCGTTGTTGTTTATGGGGTTTAATTGTTTGAAGGTTTTGCACAAAGCACACAAAATTGAGTGACCTGTGAGTCATAAAGCGCATCTTCACTGTATCGTGTGAAAAGGATAAGTCGTCACAGGGTCCTTGCGGGACGGCTTTCAGCGAGATTTTTATGGGGTTACCCCCTTTATTGTCAGCACTCCGGGCGCAGTCCCAGGGGTGTTCTCCAGCTATTTAGTATTGGGAAGCCACAATGATTGGCATAAAAAGCATCGCCAGTTACGTGCCGGCAGACGGGATCGATAACTACGCCCAGGGCGCCAAATTCGCCAAGGATGAAGAGTTCATCATTGGCAAGATCGGTTCGGCGTTTTTGCCGCGCAAGGATGCCGCGCAGGAAACGTCTGACCTGTGTGTCGAAGCGGTCAACGCTTTGTTTGCCAACAACCCGGATTTGAAGCGCGAGTCCATCGACGCACTGATCGTTGTGACCCAGAACGGTGATGAAGAGGGCTTGCCCCACACCGCCGCCATCGTCCAGGACAAACTCGGCCTGCCGACTCACGTTGCGGCGTTCGATATTTCCCTGGGCTGCTCGGGCTACGTCTACGGCATCTATGCGATGAAGGGCTTCATGGAAGCCGCGGGCCTGAAAAACGGCCTGCTGGTCACCGCCGACCCGTACTCGAAGATCGTCGACCCGGAAGACCGCAACACCACCATGCTGTTCGGCGACGCCGCCACCGCCACCTGGATGGGTGAAGACGCACCGTGGCTGCTGGGCAAGGCCAAGTTCGGCACCGACGGTTCCGGCGCACCGCACCTTAAGGTCAGCGACGGCGTGTTCTTTATGAATGGCCGCCAGGTGTTCAACTTCGCGCTGCTTAAAGTGCCGGCGCATTTGCACGAGCTGCTCAACGAGTCGGACCTCAAGGCTGACGAGATTGATGCCTTCTGCATTCACCAGGGCAGTGCGGCCATTGTCGACGCCGTGGCGCGTCGATTTGAAGACGCTCCGGTGGACAAGTTCATCAAGGACATGGTCGAAACCGGCAACACCGTTTCATCGAGCATTCCATTGCTGCTGGAAAAACACGTGATGGACGCCACCTGGAAGCGCGTGGCAATCAGTGGTTTTGGTGTGGGCCTGTCGTGGGGTTCGGCGATTCTCTATCGCCCTTGATGCTTTAATCGCTTCAATAAAAAAAACGCCGATGATCGAAAGATTATCGGCGTTTTTTATTTGGCGCCAGAAAACCCAATGAATTCGGGGTTTCGAGCCTGCGTAAACCCTTGAATTACAAGGGGTGGCACGACGCCAGTAAATAATTTCAAAAAAATCCTCAAGCATCCGGCTACCACGACGATAACTATTACGTAGGTTCTCAGGCCACACCCGGCGGTTGCCAGGGCCGGAAGCCGCAGTATCCATCCAACGAGGATTTCGTCATGGCTTTAACAGTAAACACCAACATTGCTTCGATCACTACTCAGGGTAACCTGAACAAAGCTGGCGGCGCCCTGGCCACTTCCATGCAGCGCCTGTCTTCCGGCCTGCGTATCAACAGCGCTAAAGACGACGCTGCCGGCCTGCAGATCGCTAACCGCCTGACCAGCCAAATCAACGGCCTGGGCCAAGCAGTCAAAAACGTGAACGACGGTATCTCGATCGCTCAGACCGCTGAAGGCGCGATGCAGGCTTCGACCGACATCCTGCAAAAAATGCGTACCCTGGCTCTGTCCTCGGCAACTGGTTCCCTCAGCCCTGACGACCGTAAGTCGAACAACGACGAATACCAGGCTCTGACTTCGGAACTGACCCGTATCTCCACTACTACCACCTTCGGTGGCCAGAAGTTGCTGGACGGTTCGTACGGTACCAAAGCCATCCAGGTTGGCGCCAACGCTAACGAAACCATCAACCTGAGCCTGGAAAACGTTTCGGCCAACAACATCGGCTCCCAGCAGCTGAAAAGTGTTGCCATCGCTCCAGGTACCGGTACTGTTGCAGGCGCGATCAACGTAACGGGTAACGGTCAAACCGGTACTTACACCGCTGCTGCCGGTGATTCGGCTAAAACCATCGCCAGCAACCTGAACGGCCTCATCGGTGGCCTGACTGCAGCTGCCAGCACCGAAGCCAAGTTCGCAGTAGACGAAGCGGCCGCTACTCTGGCTCCTGCCTCGTTCACCCTGACCGTTGGCGGCGCTGCCGTTGAGTTCAAGGGCGTTACCACCCAATCCGGCCTGGCCGACCAGCTGAAATCCAACGCCGCCAAACTGGGTATCAGCGTCAGCTACGACGAAAGCAAAAAGACTCTGGAAGTCAAGTCCGACACCGGTGAGAACATCGTGGTCAGCGGTTCGACTGATCCAGGTTCGGTGACTGTTGCTGCTAAAGATGGTGCTGGTGCTTACGGTACTGCAGTTGCCTTGGCGGACGCCCTGATCGTTACCGGTCAAGTGTCGCTGGATTCCGCCAAAGGCTACTCCCTGAGTGGTGCTGGTGTTGCTGGTCTGTTCGCGGCCGGTGCTGCTACCGAAGCAGCTGCGATCAAGACCACCGTTGCTCAAACCGACGTGACCGACGCCACCAAGGCCCAGAACGCCCTGGCTGTCATCGACAAAGCCATCGGCACCATCGACGGTGTTCGTTCGGGCCTGGGTGCTACCCAGAACCGTCTGACTACTACTGCAGACAACCTGCAGAACATTCAGAAGAACTCCACCGCTG
Organism: Pseudomonas sp. RA_15y_Pfl1_P11; assembly: GCF_963970975.1. Lineage (NCBI taxonomy): Bacteria > Pseudomonadati > Pseudomonadota > Gammaproteobacteria > Pseudomonadales > Pseudomonadaceae > Pseudomonas > Pseudomonas sp. RA_15y_Pfl1_P11. The sequence goes on along the minus strand of NZ_CAXAOY010000008.1, from coordinate 159,922 downwards.
CACGCTCCACCGTTCAGGACGTCGACTTCGCTTCCGAAACCGCCGAGCTGACCAAGCAACAAACCCTGCAATCGGCTTCCACCGCGATCCTGTCGCAGGCTAACCAGCTGCCATCCGCTGTACTGAAGCTGCTTCAGTAACACCAGCGCTTGGTAACTAACGGAAGGGCGCGTCTACGTGCCCTTCCGTTTTTTCGGTTTAGAGGAGATTGGACATGGACATGAGTGTAAAGCTGAACCAGTCTTATCCGCCGGTTGCCCCTCAAGGCGCACCTGTGCAGGTGGCCGCCGACAAGAGCGTCACTAAAGTCCAGGAAACCCCGGCCACAGGCAAAGAGCCTGAGCGTGCGGACCTGGAAAAAGCAGTTACCGATATTCGCGAATTCGTACAAGCGTCCGAGCGCAAGCTGGACTTTTCCATTGATGACTCCACCCATCGTGTGGTGGTCAAGGTGATCGCCACCGACAGCGGTGAAGTGATTCGCCAGATTCCGTCGGAAACGGCGCTGAAGCTGGCACAGAACCTTTCCAGCGCAAGCCACCTGTTGTTTGACGACAAGGTCTGAGCTGGCATGAAACTTGTTGCTGTCGTGTCTTGAGGTGTAATAAGTCAAGATAACGGCAGCCACCGAACAGGAGATAGATGATGGCGGGTTCAACGGTAAGTGGTATCGGTTCGAACATCGATACGCAAGCGATCGTGAAGTCCTTGGTGGACGCCGAAAAGGTGCCCAAGCAGACGCAGATCAATACCGCGTCCCAGAAGGCGACCACCACGCTGTCTTCGATCGGCAAGATTCAGGCGGCGCTGGATGCGTTCCGTGGTGCCCTGGACACAATGTCCACCGGCAACAGCTTCACCGGCTTGACGGGCTCATCCTCGGATGAAAAGGTCGCCACCATGACGGCGAGCAACACGGCGTCAAACGGTAGTTTCCGTTTGATCGTGACTCAGCTGGCCCAGGCGTCCAAGTTGTCCAGTACAACGTTCTCCGCGGGTGCCAATGCGGTGGTAAACGCCACTGATAAGCCGACGACGTTGACCATCACGCAGTCGGGCAAGGGCTACGACCTGAGCGTCCCGGCTGGTGCGACACTGCAGCAGGTGCGTGATTCGATCAATACCCAATTCGGTACTTCGGGGTTGAGTGCGAACATCCAGACCGACGCCAATGGTTCGCGGTTGATCCTGACCTCGACCACCATGGGGACGGGCTCAGACCTGACGCTGTCGGGGACTTCGGGATTGGATGTCGGCGCCACAGTGGTCGATGACCCCCAAGACGCGCTTTACAGCATTGATGGGGTCAATTCCGTTTCCAAATCCAACAACATCGAAGGCGCCTTGAGTGGGGTGAACATCAAGCTGGTCTCGGTCTCGGCTACCGTGACGGCTGGTGACGTTTCCCCAGATGCGAAGAGGAACGCTACGCTGATTACGGTCAGCACTAACAACGCGGCCCTCAAATCCGGGGTCAAGGGCTTTGTCGATACTTACAACGCCTTGATGACTGCGATGACCGCCGAGACCAAGGTCACTACCAACCTCGATGGCAGCACTACGGCGGCGGCCCTGACGGGCGACTCCAGCATGCGTGCGCTGCAGAACGCTATCCGCAACGAGTTCAACAAGCTGTCTGGCACCGGTACGTTCAAGTCCCTGGCTCAATTCGGCGTAGGTACGAGTTCGACAACCGGCATGCTGGCGTTGGACGATAAAAAATGGGACGCGGCGGTCAAGACCAACGCAGCCGACATCAGCAGCATGTTTTCCGGCAAAACCGGCATGCTGGCGCGCATGAAAAGTGCCACGGATGATTACGCCAGGGCAAGCACCGGCGTACTGGCTACGCGCACGGCTTCTTTGTCGGACACGTTGAAAGATCTGTCCAAGGACCAGGCAACGCTCGATGAGCGCATGACCCTGCTCACCAGCAGCCTCTCCGCCAAATACAATGCCATGGACACCCTGGTCGCCCAATTGCGCCAGCAAAGCACCAGCGTCATGACCACGCTCAATGCATTGAACAACCCAAAAACCAATAATTGATCCCTTCAGTGGATACGGGCCAGACACTTGTCTGGCCTTTTTTTATCATTGACGACTGGCCTAAAGCTTTTTGCGGCCCAGTCGACATATTGGTTACTGAATTCCTTTTCGCTGTCGCCTGTCACGAGGTAGAAACATGAATCCCATGAGAGCCCTTCGCCAATACCAGAAGGTCAATTCCCATGCTCAGATCTCCGAAGCCAGCCCGCATCGCCTGGTGCAGATGCTGATGGAAGGCGGCCTGGACCGCATGGCCCAAGCCAAAGGTGCGCTGGCGCGTGGTGACATCGCGGCCAAGGGTCTGATGCTCGGCAAGGCGATTGATATCGTGATCGGCCTGCGTGACGGCCTGGATGCGCAAAAAAGTGATAACCCGGCTTACGTCCAGCAGTTGGAAAGTTTGTATGCATATATGACCAACCGACTGATGGAAGCGAACCTGCATAACGACGCCGACATGATCGACGAAGTGGCGCGTTTGCTGATCACCGTAAAAGAAGGCTGGGACGCTATTGCGGCGCCACAGGCAGCAGCAGAATAAGGCCACCGGCCTTGAGGTACACGTTATGAGCCAAGCACTGCAACGCATTGATGAAACCCGTGAGGCGCTGATGGGCGCGCTGGCGGACCGTAACTGGGACGCCATCGGCGAACTGGACCTGGGCTGCCGTCACGTTATCGATGAGGTGCTCAGTGAAGCGCCAGTGGACGAGGATGCGTTGCGTGAGAAGCTTGAGAGCCTGTTGGCGGTTTACCAGCAATTGCTTGAGGTGACGACTGGCGAGCGCCAGGCGATTTTCGAAGAGATGTCGCAGATCAACCAAGCGAAAAATGCGTCGAAGGTCTACCATCTGTTCGGGTGAATGCGCTTAGTTAATCCGGGCGGCGCGTCATATATTTGACTGTGCCAGCATTTTTGACTTAACTAGTGCTGTTTTCAGATTTCAGACGTCTATAGAGTAAGAAGTCCTACAGCCGTCTTGATTGCCCTCACACCGGGCAGGAAGTTTTACTAGGGAAGTTGCTATTGCATGTGGCGTGAAACCAAAATTCTGCTGATCGATGACGATAGCGTCCGCCGCCGCGACCTGGCGGTGATTTTAAATTTTCTCGGTGAAGAAAATTTGCCCTGCGGCAGCCATGACTGGCAGCAGGTGGTCAGCTCATTGTCGTCGAGCCGTGAAGTCATATGCGTGCTGATCGGGACGGTAAACGCTCCTGGCGCTGTTTTGGGCTTGTTAAAGACACTGTCCACCTGGGATGAGTTCCTGCCTGTGTTGCTAATAGGCGATATTTCTTCTGTCGATCTGCCAGAAGACCAACGCCGCCGCGTGCTTTCCACCCTGGAAATGCCGCCCAGCTACAGCAAACTGCTGGATTCCCTACACCGTGCCCAGGTCTATCGCGAGATGTACGATCAGGCGCGCGAGCGCGGTCGTCATCGCGAACCCAACCTGTTCCGCAGCCTGGTCGGCACCAGCCGTGCCATCCAGCATGTACGCCAGATGATGCAGCAAGTGGCCGACACCGACGCCAGCGTACTGATTCTCGGCGAGTCGGGCACCGGCAAGGAAGTGGTCGCGCGCAACCTGCACTATCACTCCAAGCGCCGCGACGGGCCTTTTGTGCCGGTCAACTGCGGGGCGATCCCGGCAGAGTTGCTCGAAAGCGAACTGTTCGGCCACGAGAAGGGCGCCTTTACCGGGGCGATCACCAGCCGTGCCGGGCGTTTCGAGCTGGCCAACGGCGGCACCTTGTTCCTTGATGAAATCGGCGATATGCCGCTGCCGATGCAGGTCAAGCTGCTGCGCGTGTTGCAGGAGCGCACCTTCGAGCGTGTGGGCAGCAACAAGACCCAGAGCGTCGACGTGCGCATCATCGCGGCCACCCACAAGAACCTCGAAAGCATGATCGAGGTCGGCAGCTTCCGCGAAGACCTGTACTACCGGCTCAACGTCTTCCCGATCGAGATGGCCCCGCTGCGTGAGCGCGTGGAAGACATCCCGCTGCTGATGAACGAACTGATCTCGCGCATGGAGCACGAAAAGCGCGGCTCGATACGGTTCAACTCCGCTGCAATCATGTCCCTGTGCCGCCACGGCTGGCCGGGTAACGTGCGCGAGCTGGCCAATCTGGTGGAGCGCATGGCGATCATGCACCCCTATGGCGTGATCGGCGTGGTCGAGTTGCCGAAGAAATTCCGCTACGTCGACGACGAAGACGAGCAACTGGTCGACAGCCTGCGTAGTGACTTGGAAGAGCGCGTAGCCATCAACGGCCATACCCCGGACTTCGGTTCCACCGCCATGTTGCCGCCTGAAGGTCTGGACCTGAAGGACTACCTCGGCAACCTGGAACAAGGCTTGATTCAACAAGCCCTGGACGACGCCAACGGCATCGTCGCCCGTGCCGCCGAGCGCCTGCGCATCCGTCGAACCACCCTGGTGGAGAAAATGCGTAAGTACGGTATGAGCCGCAAAGAAGGTGATGAACAGGCAGATGATTGACGCCTGTTTTTCAAGCCGCTGATTTTGGGTGTCCGGCCTCGCCAATACTGTTCCGTTTTTGACGGCGTCTGTTGCCGTCATACTGCGTTGCAGCTCCTCCCCATAGCCAGCTATGAGTCGTCGCTGCGCCTTGTCTGACGGCAACAGCCACTCGTCAAAACGAAACTGTATTGGCGAGGCCGGGCACCTTGGTTTTTTTTCGGCACAAGTATTGCAAAAGCCCTCGCAACGTTCCGTTTAACTGACGGTCAGCCAAGCGAGAGAGCATGATGCCCCACGCCGCCCAACTATCTTCGGCCCCTGTTACCCAGGGGTTGATCCCGCCTGTAGAACCGCTGTCCCGTCAGGGGCTTGAGCACGCGTTCTCGCAGTTCAACCAGATGTCGAGCCAGCTGACCGATTCCTACAGCCTGCTCGAAGCCAGGGTGTCCGAGCTAAAAGGCGAGCTGGCCGTGGTCAGTGCCCAGCGCATGGAAGAGCTGGCCGAGAAAGAACGCCTGGCCAACCGCCTGCAAAACTTGCTGTCGCTGTTGCCAGGTGGCGTGATCGTCATCGATGAAGACGGCCGCGTGCGCGAAGCCAACCCGGCCGCCTGCGACATGCTTGGCCTGCCGCTGGAAGGTGAATTGTGGCGCCACGTCATCACTCGCTGCTTTGCGCCGCGTGAAGACGATGGCCACGAAATCTCCCTCAAAGACGGCCGTCGCCTGTCCATTGCTACCCGATCTCTTGACGCGGAGCCGGGCCAACTCGTGCTGCTCAACGACCTGACCGAAACCCGTCACCTGCAAGATCAGCTGGCGCGCCACGAGCGTTTGTCCTCGCTGGGGCGCATGGTCGCGTCTCTGGCGCACCAGATCCGCACGCCGCTGTCGGCAGCGTTGATCTACGCCAGTCATTTGACTGATGAGCAATTGCCCGCTGCCACCCATCAGCGCTTTGCAGGGCGCCTTAAAGAGCGTCTGCATGAGTTGGAGCATCAGGTGCGTGACATGCTGGTGTTTGCCCGCGGTGAATTGCCGCTGACCGATCGCATTACGCCGGCCGAGTTGATGCAGGCTCTGCAAGCGGCGGCCGCCACCCATATTCAAGACGTCCAGGTGCGCTGGCAATGCGACAGCCACCTCGGTGAGCTGCTGTGCAACCGCGACACGCTTGTAGGTTCGCTGCTTAACCTGATCGAAAACGCCACCCAGGCCAGTGGTCCCGGTGCGCGGCTCAAGGTGCACCTGTACAGCCGTGGGCAAACCCTGCGCCTGTGCATCAGTGACAGCGGTAGCGGCATCGAGCCCGCCGTTTTGCAGCGTTTGGGCGAACCCTTTTTCACCACCAAGACCAACGGTACGGGCCTGGGCCTGACCGTGGTCAAGGCAGTGGCGCGTGCTCATCAGGGGGAATTGCAGCTGCATTCCCGTCTGGGGCGTGGCACTTGTGCATTGATGACCTTGCCGCTGTTTTCATGCGCGGCAAGCGCGGAGTAGAGAGGATATGGCTATCAAGGTTCTGTTGGTGGAAGACGATCGCGCCCTGCGTGAAGCATTGGCTGACACGCTGCTGCTGGCGGGTCACGACTACCGAGCGGTCGGTTCTGCCGAGGACGCCTTGGAGGCGGTGGAGCAGGAGTCCTTCAGCCTGGTGGTCAGTGATGTGAACATGCCCGGTATGGACGGCCACCAGTTGCTCGGCCTGCTGCGTGCACGTCAACCGCAGTTGCCGGTGTTGCTGATGACCGCCCATGGCGCCGTGGAGCGCGCGGTCGACGCGATGCGCCAGGGTGCGGCGGATTACCTGGTCAAGCCATTCGAGCCTAAAGCACTGATCGAATTGGTCGCTCGGCATGCCCTCGGCGTGATCTCTGCCGGCGAAGGCGAGGGCCCGATTGCCTTCGAACCGGCCAGTGCTCAGTTGCTGGAACTGGCGGCCCGCGTGGCGCGCAGTGATTCCACTGTGTTGATCTCCGGCGAGTCCGGCACCGGCAAAGAAGTGCTGGCACGTTACATCCATCAGCAATCGACCCGCGCCAAGCAACCGTTTATCGCGATCAACTGCGCGGCAATTCCCGACAACATGCTCGAAGCCACGTTGTTCGGTCACGAAAAAGGCTCGTTCACCGGCGCCATCGCGGCCCAGGCTGGCAAGTTCGAACAGGCCGACGGCGGCACCATCCTGCTCGATGAGATTTCGGAAATGCCTCTGGGCCTGCAAGCCAAGTTGCTGCGGGTCCTGCAGGAACGTGAAGTAGAGCGTGTCGGCGCACGCAAGCCGATCCAGCTGGATATCCGCGTGGTCGCTACCACCAACCGCGACCTGGCGGGCGAAGTGGCGGCGGGGCGCTTCCGTGAAGACCTGTTCTACCGTCTGTCGGTATTTCCCCTGGCCTGGCGCCCGTTGCGCGAGCGCCCGGCGGACATCATCCCGCTGGCCGAACGCCTGCTGAACAACCACGTCAAAAAAATGAAGCACGCTCAGGCACGCCTGTCCGCTGAGGCCCAGGCTTGCCTGATCAGCTATCCGTGGCCGGGCAACGTGCGGGAATTGGACAATGCCATCCAGCGCGCGCTGATTCTGCAGCAGGGCGGGCTGATCCAGCCCCAGGATTTCTGTTTGGCCATGGGCAGCGGTGTGGCGCCGCTCCCGACCTTGGCGCCCGCGCCCGTGGTGGCTGAAATCGAAACTGCCGGTGCCCTGGGCGACGACCTGCGTCGCCGCGAATTCCAGATGATCATCGACACCCTGCGTTCCGAACGCGGCCGCCGCAAAGAGGCCGCCGAACGCCTGGGCATCAGCCCGCGCACCCTGCGTTACAAGCTGGCGCAGATGCGCGACGCCGGCATGGACGTGGACGCGTACCTATTCGCCACCTGATCTGTATCGAGGCCGACAAGCTTTGTCGCCTTTTCTTACGACTTGATACAGAGCTGGCACCCTTGTTGCTACTTCCCCTAGTAATTGCGGCGTAGCGTCAAAAAACTGCGGGTTGTCGGAGAGAGAAGTTCATGAGCCAAGGTATTGAGTTCAATCGGTTGATGTTGGATATGCGCTCCATGCAAATGGACGCCATGGCTCAACCGAAATCCGTCGCGCCAGCGCCGGAATTGGGCCAAAGCAGTTTCGCCGACATGCTGGGTTCGGCGATTAACAAAGTCAGTAGCACCCAGCAAGCCTCCAGCCAGTTGGCCAATGCGTTCGAGATCGGCAAAAGCGGCGTGGACCTCACCGACGTGATGGTCGCTTCGCAAAAGGCCAGCGTTTCGTTCCAGGCGCTGACCCAAGTGCGTAACAAGCTGGTTCAGGCTTACCAAGACATCATGCAGATGCCGGTTTAAGGACGAGATTTAAGTCATGGCAGAAGCAGTCGTGGACAACGCACCCGCCAAGGCAGACGGCAAGCCGCCCCTGTTTGGCCTGTCGTTCCTGGAAAACCTCTCTGAAATGACCATGCTGCGTCAGGTGGGCCTGATGGTCGGCCTGGCTGCCAGCGTGGCAATTGGTTTTGCCGTGGTGCTGTGGTCGCAGCAACCTGATTACCGGCCGCTGTATGGCAGCCTGGCGGGCATGGATTCCAAGCAGATCATGGAAACCCTGGCCGCCGCCGACATCGCCTACACCGTTGAGCCCAACTCCGGGGCGCTGCTGGTCAAGGCCGACGATGTGGCCCGTGCGCGCATGAAGCTCGCGGCGGCCGGCGTGACCCCGTCCGACAGCAATATCGGTTTTGAAATCCTCGACAAGGACCAGGGCCTGGGGACCAGCCAGTTCATGGAAGCCACTCGCTACCGTCGTGGCCTGGAAGGCGAACTGGCGCGCACCATCTCCAGCCTGAATAACGTCAAGGGTGCACGCGTGCACCTGGCCATTCCGAAGAGCTCGGTGTTTGTGCGCGATGAGCGCAAACCCAGTGCTTCGGTATTGGTTGAGCTGTTTTCTGGCCGCTCCCTTGAGCCTGGCCAGGTCCTGGCGATCATTAACCTGGTAGCCACCAGTGTTCCTGAGCTGAACAAGTCGCAGATCACCGTCGTTGACCAGAAGGGCAACCTGCTGTCCGACATGGCCGAAAACTCCGCGCTGACCCAGGCCGGCAAGCAGTTCGACTACAGCCGTCGAATGGAAAGCATGCTCACCCAGCGTGTGCACAACATCCTGCAACCGGTGCTGGGCAATGATCGCTACAAGGCTGAAGTGTCCGCCGACATCGACTTCAGCGCCGTCGAGTCGACCTCCGAGCAGTTCAACCCGGACCAACCGGCGTTGCGCAGCGAGCAGTCGACCAGTGAACAACGCACCGCCGCCAATGGCCCGCCGCAAGGCGTGCCGGGTGCCCTGAGCAACCAGCCACCGGCCCCGGCCTCGGCCCCGCAAACCACGGGTGGCGCTGCCGCTACTGCGGGTGCGATTCAGCCTGGCCAGCCATTGCTGGATGCCAACGGCCAGCAGATCATGGACCCGGCCACCGGCCAGCCGATGCTCGCACCGTACCCGGCGGACAAGCGTAACCAGTCCACCAAGAACTTCGAGCTTGACCGTTCCATCAGCCACACCAAGCAACAACAGGGTCGCGTCAATCGCCTGTCGGTGTCGGTGGTGGTCGATGATCAAGTCAAGGTCAACGCTGCTGACGGTGCGGTAACCCGCGCCCCATGGAGCGCCGACGAATTGGCGCGCTTCACTCGCCTGGTTCAGGACGCGGTCGGTTTCGACGCCAGCCGTGGTGACAGCGTCAGCGTCATCAATATGCCGTTCTCCGCCGAACGTGGCGAAGTCATCGCCGAGGCCGCGTTCTACACACAGCCGTGGTTCTGGGACATCGTCAAGCAAGTGCTGGGTGTGTTGTTTATCCTGGTACTGGTGTTTGGCGTGCTGCGCCCGGTGCTCAACAACATCACCGGCAACGGCAAGAAACAACTGGCTCCCTTCGGTGGCAGCGATGTCGAGTTGGGTGGCATGGGCGGCCTGGACGGCGAACTGGCCAACGACCGCGTCAGCCTGGGCGGCCCGCAAAGCATTCTGTTGCCAAGCCCGAGCGAAGGCTATGACGCTCAGTTGAACGCAATCAAGAGTCTGGTAGCAGAAGACCCGGGCCGTGTGGCCCAGGTCGTGAAAGAGTGGATTAACGCAGATGAGTGATCGAGCCGCTGTTGCCAAGCTCACCAAGGTCGATAAAGCCGCAGTCTTGCTGCTGTCCCTCGGTGAAACCGACGCCGCCCAAGTGCTGCGCCACATGGGCCCCAAAGAGGTTCAACGGGTCGGCGTGGCCATGGCGCAAATGCGCAATGTGCACCGCGAGCAAGTCGAGCAGGTGATGAGCGAGTTCGTCGAGATCGTCGGCGACCAGACCAGCCTGGGCGTCGGCTCCGACAGTTACATCCGCAAGATGCTCACTTCGGCCCTGGGCGAAGACAAAGCCAACGGCCTGATCGACCGCATCCTGCTGGGTGGCAACACCAGCGGCCTCGACAGCCTGAAATGGATGGAGCCGCGCGCCGTTGCCGACGTGATCCGCTTCGAGCACCCGCAGATCCAGGCGATCGTAGTGGCGTACCTCGACCCCGACCAGGCCGGTGAAGTCCTCGGCCACTTCGACCATAAAGTGCGCCTGGACATCATCCTGCGCGTGTCGTCGCTGAACACCGTGCAGCCGGCGGCCCTGAAAGAACTCAACACGATTCTCGAGAAGCAGTTCTCGGGCAACTCGAATGCCTCGCGTACCACCCTGGGTGGTATCAAGCGCGCGGCCGACATCATGAACTTCCTCGACAGCTCGGTCGAAGGCCAGTTGATGGACTCGATCCGCGAGATCGACGACACCCTGTCCGGCCAGATCGAAGACCTCATGTTCGTGTTCAACAACCTCTCCGATGTCGACGATCGTGGCATCCAGGCGTTGCTGCGCGAAGTCTCCTCCGACGTGCTGGTACTCGCACTCAAGGGCTCGGACGAGGGCGTCAAGGAAAAGATTTTCAAGAACATGTCCAAGCGCGCCTCGGAACTGTTGCGCGACGACCTGGAAGCCAAAGGCCCGGTGCGCGTCAGCGACGTGGAAACCGCGCAGAAAGAAATCCTCACCATTGCCCGCCGTATGGCCGAAGCCGGAGAAATCGTTCTCGGCGGGAAGGGCGGCGAAGAAATGATTTAAGGCGCTTTCCATGTCGAACAAAGATGAGGCACCCAGCGATCTGATTCGCGCACGGGATGTCGGCGGGTTCGACATCTGGTCGTTGCCCAGCTTCGATCCACACGTGCCGGAGCCTGAGCCGGAGCCGGTTGTAGAAGCTCCGGTGGAAATGGAAGAAGTGCCGCTGGATGAAGTCCAGCCACTGACCCTGGAAGAGTTGGAAGGCATCCGCCAGGAGGCCTACAACGAAGGCTTCGCCGTCGGTGAAAAAGACGGTTTTCGCAGCACCACGCTCAAGGTGCGCCAGGAAGCCGAGGTAGCGCTGAGCGTCAAGCTGGCCAGCCTGGAGCGCTTGATGGGCTGCCTGTTCGAGCCTATCGCCGAGCAGGATTCGCAGATCGAAAAGTCCATGGTCGACCTGGTGCAGCACATTGCCCGCCAGGTGATCCAGCGTGAGCTGGTGCTGGACTCCAGCCATATCGAAAGCGTGATGCGCGAAGCGCTTAAGCTGCTGCCCCTGGGCGTCGGCAATGTGCGGCTGTACATTAACCCGCAGGATTTCGAACAGGTCAAAGCCCTGCGCGAGCGCCATGAAGAAACCTGGCGCATCGTCGAAGATGCGGCGCTGCAACCCGGTGGCTGCCGTGTCGAAACCGAACACAGCCGGATCGACGCCACGGTGGAAACCCGCATCAGCCAGATCACGGCCAAGCTGCTGGACCAGGCCCACGAGCAGGTGTTGAACCCGGCAGAGCCTGACCTGAGCGTGGACCTGGACGCACCCGATGCGCCTTGATCGCACCAGCTTCGCCAAGCGCTTGAGCGGTTACGCCGAAGCCACAGAGTTGCCCGGCCAGCCAATCCTTGAAGGGCGCCTGCTACGCATGGTCGGCCTGACCCTCGAGGCCGAAGGCCTGCGCGCCGCCATGGGCAGCCGCTGTATGGTGATCAACGACGACAGCTACCACCCGGTGCAGGTCGAAGCCGAAGTGATGGGCTTTTCCGGCAACAAGATTTTCCTGATGCCCGTCGGCAGCCTGGCAGGCATTGCCCCCGGCGCTCGCGTGGTGCCATTGGCCGATACCGGCCGTCTGCCCATGGGCATGAGCATGCTCGGCCGCGTACTCGACGGCGCCGGTCGTGCGTTGGATGGCAAAGGCGGCATGAAGGCCGAAGACTGGGTGCCAATGGACGGCCCTACCATCAACCCGCTTAACCGTAACCCCATCAGCGTGCCGCTGGATGTGGGCATTCGCTGCATCAACGGATTATTGACGGTCGGTCGCGGCCAGCGTCTGGGCCTGTTCGCCGGTACCGGCGTGGGTAAGTCGGTGTTGCTGGGCATGATGACGCGCTTCACCGAAGCCGACATCATTGTGGTGGGGCTGATCGGCGAGCGGGGCCGCGAGGTGAAGGAATTCATCGAGCACAGCCTCGGCGAAGAAGGCCTCAAGCGCTCGGTTGTGGTCGCGTCGCCGGCGGATGACGCGCCGCTGATGCGTCTGCGCGCCGCCATGTACTGCACGCGCATCGCCGAATATTTTCGCGACAAGGGCAAGAACGTCCTGTTGCTGATGGATTCGCTCACACGTTTCGCCCAGGCCCAGCGGGAAATTGCCCTGGCCATTGGTGAACCGCCGGCCACCAAGGGCTATCCGCCGTCGGTGTTCGCCAAGCTGCCCAAGCTGGTTGAGCGCGCCGGTAACGCCGAGGCCGGCGGTGGCTCGATCACCGCGTTCTACACCGTATTGTCTGAAGGCGATGACCAGCAGGACCCGATTGCCGACTCGGCGCGGGGCGTGCTCGATGGCCACATCGTGCTGTCGCGGCGCCTGGCAGAAGAGGGGCACTACCCGGCCATCGACATCGAAGCGTCCATCAGCCGGGTGATGCCGGCGGTGGTTACGCCGGAACACATGGCCCGCGCGCAACAGTTCAAACAGCTGTGGTCGCGCTACCAACAGAGCCGCGATTTGATCAGCGTCGGCGCCTACGTGGCCGGCGGCGATCGCGAGACTGACCTGGCTATCGCCCTGCAACCGCAGTTGGTGACCTACTTGCGCCAGGGCCTCAACGACAAGATCAGCATGGGCGAAAGCGAAGCGCACCTGCAGACGATCTTCGCTCCTGCGCCGGGCGGCTAAGCCATGGCCAACAGCCGTGCTGCGCGCCTGGCTCCGGTGGTGGACATGGCCGAAAAAGCCGAAAAAACCGCCGTTCAGCGCCTGGGGTATTTCCAGGGCCAAGTCCGCCTGGCGGAAAGCAAACTGGGTGACCTGGAGCGCTTTCGCGGTGAGTACCAGCAGCAATGGATCGAGCGCGGCACCCAAGGTGTCTCGGGCCAATGGTTGATGGGCTACCAGGGCTTTCTCAACCAGCTGGAAACTGCCGTCGGCCAGCAACGCCAGAGCCTGGCGTGGCACCAGAACAACCTCGACAAGGCCCGCGAAAGCTGGCAGCAGGCGTTTGCCCGCGTCGAGGGCTTGCGCAAACTGGTGCAACGCTACATTGACGAAGCGCGGGCGCTGGAAGACAAGCGCGAGCAGAAGCTGCTGGACGAACTGTCACAGCGCCTTCCACGCCAAGAACAGTATTAAGGAGTGGGCTTACCTGCGATGGCCACGGGCATTTACACACACAAATATTGCATAGCCCACACACATTTGATTTGTTGTGTTGCCCATAGCCGGTTCACCTGCTAAACCTTGTGTCATTGCCAATGACAAGGAAGCAGTCGCATGTCAGTTGAGTCAGAAGTATCCCTGGATGGGAAGAAATTGACGATCGTGATCAAAGGTCGGTTCGATTACGGCAGCCATCAAACCTTTCGCGAGGCCTATGAGCCGTTCAACAAAGTGCCTGAGTTGTACGTCGTCGACTTGAAGGACACCCTCTACATGGACAGCTCGGCCTTGGGCATGCTCTTGCTGTTGCGTGATCACGCGGGGGGCGACGACTCGGAAGTCCGGGTAATCAACAGCAACTCCGATGTGCGCAAGATCCTCGCTATCTCCAACTTCGACAAACTGTTCGACATCAGTTGAGCGCCCTGGCCCCCGTCCTTGAACCGCTGACGATCCTGATCGCCGAAGACAGCGCCGCCGACCTGCTGTTGCTGGCGACCATCGTACGGCGCCAGGGCCACCAAGTGCTGACGGCCACCAACGGTGCAGAGGCGGTCGAGGTGTTTATCCGTGAGCGCCCGCAGTTGGTGTTGATGGATGCGCTGATGCCGGTGATGGATGGCTTTGAGGCGGCGCGCCGGATCAAGCAGTTGGCGGGTGAAGAGCTGGTGCCGCTGATTTTCCTCACCTCCCTGCGTGAGAGCGAGGCCCTGGCCCAATGCCTGGATGCCGGCGGCGATGATTTCCTGCCCAAACCCTACAACCAACTTATTCTCGCGGCGAAGATCAATGCGATGGACCGTCTGCGGCGGTTGCAGGCCACGGTCCTGCAGCAGCGAGACCTGATCGCCAAGCATCATGACTATCTCCTGCATGAGCAGCGGGTGGCCAAGGCGGTGTTCGACAAGGTTGCGCATTCGGGCTGTATCAACGCCGCGCCGAATATTCGCTACCTGCAATCGCCCTACGCGTTGTTCAACGGCGACTTGCTATTGGCCGCCTACACGCCCTCCGGCGACATGCATGTGTTGCTCGGCGATTTCACCGGCCACGGCCTGCCGGCGGCGGTGGGCGCCATGCCCCTGGCAGAAGTGTTCTACGGCATGACCGCCAAGGGTTACGGCCTGGCGCAAGTTTTGAGCGAGATGAACGCCAAGCTCAAGCGCATCCTGCCGGTGGACATGTTCTGCTGCGCCACGCTGTTGTGCCTGAGCACGCAGCGGCGGGTGGTGGAGGTGTGGAACGGCGGCATGCCCGAAGGGTATGTGCATGAAGTCGCCACCGGCAGACGCACGCCACTGGCATCCCGACATTTGCCGTTAGGGGTGCTGTCGGCGGAGGCCTTTGATGATCGCACTGAAGTCTGGCCCATGGCCCTGGGCGACCGGGTGTTCTTGCTGTCCGATGGCGTGTTGGACACTGCTGGCGCCAATGACCAGCTGTTTGGCGCAGAGCGTTTGCAGCAGGTGTTCGCTGCCAATCGCGAGCCTGACCGTTTATTTGAAGATATCGAACAGGCCCTGGCGGCGTTTCGAGGTGAAGCGCGGGATGACGTGAGCATGGTGGAAATCACCCTGCAAGCCGGCCAGCAGCCGCGTGCCACCGGGCAGTTATACGCCGACAGCGGGCAGGCATGCCCGCTGGATTGGTCGGTGAGTTTTGAATTCCGCGCCGAAACGTTAAAACGTTACAACCCTTTGCCGTACCTGTTGCAACTGTTGCTGGAAATCCATGGCCTTCGCGAGCAGAGCGGGGCGCTTTACAGCGTGATGGCCGAGCTGTATTCCAACGCGCTGGAGCATGGCGTGCTGGGCCTGGACTCCCGGCTCAAGCGCGATGCCCAAGGGTTTGCCGAGTATTACCACCTGCGCAATGACCGCCTGAACCTGCTGACCAGCGGTTATGTGCGGGTGCATGTGCAGGTGGTGCCGACGCAGGGGGGCGGTCGCCTGAGCCTGTGTATTGAAGACAGCGGCGCGGGCTTTGACGTGGAACAGGTGCTGGCGCGGCCGCGGGACATCGACCGTCTGTCTGGCCGGGGGTTGAGCTTGGTACGGCAGTTGAGCAGCGATGTACGCTGGTCCGATGGCGGGCGCAGTGTCTGCGTGGAGTTTTGCTGGGAGGCTCTGGCATAATCTGCCGATTCTTGATCAAGGAGCGAGCAAGTGATTGATCTACATCTGGACCCAGATGTGTTGTCGGGTTTGCAGGAAGTCATGGAAGGCGAGTATCCCAAGTTGCTTGATACCTTTCTCGACGATTCCCAGAAGCGTGTCGAGGCGCTGCGCAAGGCGCGGGATGATGCGAAGGCGTTGGGGCGGATTGCGCATAGCTTCAAGGGGAGCAGTGGGAACCTTGGGGCGGTGCGGTTGGCGCAGTTGTGTCAGCGGTTGGAAATTGAGTCGGTTCAATCCACCACGGATCTGGGGGCGCTCGTGGATCAGATTGATTATGAGTTTGCTTTGGTTAAGCCGCTGTACGAGTCGGAGCGGCAGCGGTTTGGGGTTTGAGTTGCGGTTGTGTGCATATCCGTTATTTAGGTCATGGCTACTTATGGTTTCGCTCTTACAGCGACTCACTTTTGGAAAGGCCCAAAAGTAAGCAAAAAGCCTTCGCCCCAACACTCGGCACCTCGCTTAGGCTCGGTGTGCCCGAACGAAGGCTTTGGAGCGTGGGCCGCCGCGATGGGCCATCCTTGGCCCAGCGCGTCTAACCGGCGTCCTGCCGGGTTACCCACGCTCCAAAGCCTGCGTTCGGCCAGCGTGTTTAACGGGGCGCCCCAGATCAAAAGCAAAGCGCGGCGGCCTTAGGGCCGACCGGGGTTTTGAGGCCGGCCTCGGTCACCTGTTGGAGCTGGCTTGCCTGCGATGGCATCGCCCTGGTTTATCTGATGTACCGAGTTGCCTGCATCGCAGGCAAGCCAGCTCCCACAATTTAAATCTCCATTCATCAGGCAGATATCAACCTGCTCTTGATCTGCTCTTGATCTGCTCTTGATCTGGCTTGTGATCTTGATCTGAGGCGCCCCGTTAAACACGCTGGCCGGAATTCGACATGGATTTGGGGGGTAAACCGGCAGGGATGCCGGTTTAGCCGCCCCGCGCCATGGATGGCGCGTGGCGGCGGCCCCCCAAATCCATGTCGGATTACGGGCACACCGAGCCTAGGCGAGGTGCCGAGTGTTGGGGCAAGAGCCCTTTGCTTACTTTGGGGCTCTTTTCCAAAGTGAGCCGCCGTAAGGGCGGAACCAATAGCAGCCGTAACCGCAGAAACGGATATGTACACAATAAAACCAGTCCAACAAGAAACCTGGCCCAACTCTTGCTCTACCTCCTGATACTGCATCCCCGATCCCCATGCAGTGGAGACCTTTACCTATGCCAGTCGCCCCGAATTCGCTCCTTCAGGCTGCCCCTGCGGCCAAGCCTCAAGCACCCGTCGCCAACCCACCGGCAGCGGTTGCGACCCCACGGGACACGGGCCCTGGCTTCGCTCAAGTGTTCGCCAGCCAAGGCGCCAAACCCACGCTCAAGGCCGACGATAACTCGCCCAAACCCACTGCCGGCAAGTCTTCGGATGCAAGTGCCAAACCTGCAGCGGGCAACGACAAACCTGCCGCCAGCACGCCAGCGGTTGCCGATAGCGGCAAACCCTTGCCTGCCACCCCGCCGGCCAAGACCGACGACTCTGCCAGCAAAGACGACGACGCATCGTCCGACCCGACCCTCGTGCAGCAGCCTCCGGCTGATCCGGTGGTCGATCCGGCATTGATTGCCACCGTCACCCCGGTGGCTGTGCCGGTAATACCGGTAGAAACCCCCGCGCCCCTGACCGCCGCCAAGGATGACAAGGCTCAGCCGGTAGTCGCGGCACCGATCGCAGCAACCGAGGAGGCCAAGCCGGCCTTCGACCCGGAAGCTGATCCCCTGGATGCCATGCCGGCCGTGCGCCTGGCGATGGAGCAGGGCGGTCATGTCTCTGCCAGCAGCCAGGCGCAGGCGAAAGCGGCCCCGCCCCCGACTCAAGATCAGCCGACCGCCGCGCAGAATTTTGCTGCTGGCCTGGCCACTATGGTCGACCAGCAAGCCTCCAAGGACAGCACTGACCAAGGCGGCGACAAAGCGTTCAGTGGGCTGATCGAGGACGGGCTCAAGGACCTGAAGAACGCCAGCAGCGACACCCGTGTCGATGACTTCGCCAACCGCTTGGCCGCGTTGACTCAAGCCGCCACGCCGAAAACCGCCAATGCCTTGCCGCCGGTGACTAATGCGCCATTGGCCATGCACCAGAGCGGCTGGACCGACGAAATCGTCAACCGCGTGATGTACCTGTCCAGCGCCAACCTCAAGTCGGCGGAGATCCAGTTACAGCCGGCTGAACTCGGTCGCCTGGATATCAAGGTCAACATGACCGCCGACCAGCAGGCCCAGGTCAACTTCATGAGCGCCCACCCGGTGGTGCGTGAGGCGCTGGAAAGCCAGTCGGGGCGTTTGCGCGAGATGTTTGCCCAGCAGGGGATGGGGCAGGTGGATGTGAACGTGTCTGACCAGTCTCGTGGTCAGGAACAACAACAGCCGCAGGCCCAGACCCGTGGAGTGGGCGGCGGCAGCGGGCGTGGTGACAGCGGCGACAACGGCGCTCACGTTGACGTGGCTGAAGCTGTCGCGCCTGTGACCTCTACGGTGATCGGCTCCAGCGCTGTCGATTACTACGCCTGACTCGAACCCTGCACAGGCCTAAATGTAGGAGCGGGCTTGCTCGCGAATGCGGTGGATCAGTGACAGATGGATTAACTGACACACCGCATTCGTGAGCAAGCCCGCTGCCACATGGGATATCCAGCGTGACATCTGCCCCTGTCTACCAGACAACTCTGGCATAACACTTGCTCTTGCCTTTCCGTAGATCTATGAATCCCCGAATAGTGACGGATTATTGGCATGGCGAAGAGCGACGACGCAGTAAAAGCACCCGCAGGCAAAGGTAAGCTCAAGCTTATCCTGTTGATAGTCGTGGGCCTGCTCCTGGCCATCGGCGCCTCGGTGGGTGGCACCTGGTACATCATGCACAGCAGCGCCGCCAAACCGGCAGCCGCCGCTGAAACTGCCAGTAACGTCAAGCAACCGGCAATCTTCGAGCCGATGCTTCCGGCCTTTGTCGCCAACTTCAATCAGAACGGTCGTCAACGCTACCTGCAGGTGAGCATCACCTTGCTGGCGCGTAACCAGTCGGACCTGGATGCCCTCAAGGTGCATATGCCAGTGATCCGCAACAACTTGGTGATGCTGTTCTCCGGCCAGAGCTTCGACACACTTGCCACCCCGGTAGGCCAGGAAATGCTGCGCCAGAAGGTCACTGCCAGTGTGCAGGAAGTGGCCCAGAAGGAACTCGGCAAAGTCGTGATCGAACAGGCGCTCTTCACTAACTTCGTATTGCAGTAGGATCACGACATGGCCGTGCAAGACCTGCTGTCCCAGGATGAAATCGACGCGCTGCTGCATGGTGTCGACGATGGTCTGGTACAGACCGAAATGGCTGCCGAGCCCGGCAGCGTCAAAAGTTATGACCTCACCAGCCAGGATCGCATCGTCCGTGGGCGCATGCCGACCCTGGAGATGATCAACGAACGTTTCGCCCGTTACACCCGCATCAGCATGTTCAACATGTTGCGCCGTTCGGCGGACGTGGCGGTGGGCGGTGTGCAGGTGATGAAGTTCGGTGAGTACGTGCATTCGCTGTACGTGCCCACCAGCCTCAACCTGGTCAAGATCAAGCCGCTACGCGGCACTGCGCTGTTCATCCTTGACGCCAAGCTGGTGTTCAAGCTGGTGGACAACTTCTTCGGTGGCGACGGCCGTCACGCCAAGATCGAAGGCCGTGAATTCACCCCCACCGAACTGCGGGTGGTGCGCATGGTGCTGGAGCAAGCCTTCATCGACTTGAAGGAAGCCTGGCAGGCGGTCATGGAAGTCAATTTCGAGTACATCAACTCGGAAGTGAACCCGGCCATGGCCAACATCGTCGGCCCCAGTGAAGCGATTGTGGTGTCGACGTTCCACATCGAACTCGATGGCGGCGGCGGCGACCTGCACGTGACCATGCCGTACTCGATGATCGAGCCGGTGCGCGAAATGCTCGACGCTGGCTTCCAGTCCGACCTGGACGACCAGGACGAACGTTGGGTCAAGGCCCTGCGCGAAGACCTGCTGGATGTCGACGTACCGCTGAGCGCCACCGTGGCCCGTCGCCAGTTGCGTCTGCGCGATATTTTGCACATGCAGCCGGGGGACATCATCCCTGTCGAATTGCCGGAAGAAATGATCATGCGCGCCAGCGGCGTGCCGTCGTTCAAGGTCAAGCTCGGCTCCCACAAGGGCAACCTGGCACTGCAAGTGGTCGAGCCGATCAACCGTCGCTGATTCGCCCTAATTAATTTATGAATGTTTGCTCCGCCGAGGACATGTAATGGCTACCGAACACGAAAACACTTCCGCCGAAGACCAGGCCCTGGCTGACGAATGGGCGGCTGCCCTGGAAGAAACCGGCGATGTTGGCCAAGACGATATCGATGCGCTGCTGGCCGCTGACGCTGCCACTGCACCGGCCGGCAATCGCCTGCAAATGGAAGAATTCGGCAGCATGCCGAAGAACAACGACCCGGTGACCCTCGACGGCCCGAACCTGGATGTGATTCTCGACATTCCGGTGTCGATCTCCATGGAAGTCGGCAGCACCGAAATCAACATCCGCAACCTGCTGCAACTCAACCAGGGCTCGGTCATCGAGCTCGACCGCCTGGCCGGCGAGCCGTTGGACGTGCTGGTGAACGGCACCCTGATTGCTCACGGCGAAGTGGTCGTGGTCAACGAAAAGTTCGGCATCCGCCTGACGGACGTGATCAGCCCGAGCGAACGCATCAAGAAGTTGCGCTGATATGAAACGGCTGATCGTGGGACTGTTAGTCGCATTGCCCCTGGACGCCTGGGCCGCTGAACCGGTGGCCCAGGCCGCCGCTGCGCCCGTGGGCAGTGTCGGCGGGCAGCTCACTCAGCTGGTGCTGGGCCTGTTGCTGGTGGTCGGCTTGATTTTTGCGCTGGCCTGGCTGATGCGCCGCGTACAGCGCGTGGGCCCGGGCAACGGCCAGGTGATCGAAATGATCGGCTCCCGTGCCCTCGGCCCGCGTGATCGGCTGGTGTTGGTGCAAGTGGGTGAGGAACAGATCCTGCTGGGCATTACCCCCGGACGCATCACTCCGCTGCACGTGCTCAAGACGCCGGTAAACGTGGACCCGTCCAAGCCCGCCACGCCAGAATTCGCTCAGCGCCTGATGGAGTTGCTGGGCAAGGATCAGAAGGATAAGAAGTAATGCGCGTTTTATTGACGCTCATGCTGTTGCTGGCGGCGCCATTGGCGCTTGGCGCCGACCCGCTGTCGATCCCGGCCATTACGCTGGGCACCAATGCGGCCGGAGCGCAGGAGTATTCGGTCAGCCTGCAGATCCTGCTGATCATGACCGCGCTGAGCTTTATCCCGGCGTTTGTCATGCTGATGACCAGCTTCACGCGGATCATCATCGTGTTCTCCATCTTGCGCCAGGCCCTGGGCCTGCAGCAGACGCCGTCGAACCAGATCCTCACCGGCATGGCGTTGTTCTTGACGATGTTCATCATGGCGCCGGTGTTCGACAAGGTGAACCAACAAGCGCTGCAACCGTACCTGGCGGAGAAAATGACCGCCCAGGATGCGATCGACAAAGCCCAGGTCCCGATCAAGGATTTCATGCTGTCGCAGACCCGCTCCAGCGACCTTGAGCTGTTCATGCGCCTGTCCAAGCGCACCGACATCGCCACCCCCGACCAGGCGCCGCTGACCATCCTGGTGCCGGCGTTTGTCACGTCCGAGTTGAAGACCGCGTTCCAGATCGGCTTCATGATCTTTATTCCGTTCCTGATCATCGACTTGGTGGTGGCGAGCGTGCTGATGGCGATGGGTATGATGATG
Source organism: Pseudomonas sp. RA_15y_Pfl1_P11 (assembly GCF_963970975.1). Taxonomy (NCBI): domain Bacteria; kingdom Pseudomonadati; phylum Pseudomonadota; class Gammaproteobacteria; order Pseudomonadales; family Pseudomonadaceae; genus Pseudomonas; species Pseudomonas sp. RA_15y_Pfl1_P11. The sequence goes on along the minus strand of NZ_CAXAOY010000008.1, from coordinate 138,629 downwards.
CTGTCGCCGCTGATCATCTCGTTGCCGTTCAAGATCATGCTGTTTGTGTTGGTGGACGGCTGGGCGCTGATTATCGGCACCCTGGCCGGCAGTTTCGGCGGGGTATAGCGCGATGACACCTGAAGTTGCCGTCGACCTGTTTCGTGAAGCGCTGTGGCTGACCACCTTGATGGTCGCCGTGCTGGTCGTCCCGAGCCTGTTGGTGGGCTTGCTGGTGGCGATGTTCCAGGCCGCGACCCAGATCAACGAACAGACCTTGAGTTTCCTGCCGCGCCTGCTGGTGATGCTGGTCACGCTGATCGTTGCCGGTCCGTGGCTGGTACAGACCTTCATGGAATATATCCTGCAGTTGTACGGCAGTATTCCGCAGTTGATCGGCTGACCCGATGCAGTCTTTGCTGGCATTGACCGACACTCAGATCAGCACCTGGGTGGCGTCCTTCATCCTGCCGCTGTTTCGCGTAACGGCGATGTTGATGGCCATGCCGGTGTTCGGCACGACCCTGGTGCCACGGCGCGTGCGCCTGTACTTTGCGGTGGCGATTACCGTAGTGATCGTGCCGGGTTTGCCACCGATGCCGCCGGTGAATGCCATCGACCTCAGCGCACTGCTGCTGATTGCCGAGGAGGTCCTGATCGGCGCTATGTTGGGGTTCTCCCTCTCGCTGTTTTTCCAGGCCTTTGTCATCGCCGGGCAAATCATCTCGATCCAGATGGGCATGGGCTTCGCGTCCATGGTCGACCCTACGAACGGTGTGTCGGCGGCGGTGATTGGGCAGTTCCTGACCATGCTGGTGACCCTGCTGTTCCTGGCGATGAATGGGCACTTGGTGGCGTTCGAGGTGTTGACCGAGAGCTTCACCACCTTACCGGTCGGCTCGGGGCTGGTGGTCAATCACTTCTGGGAAATCGTGGGGCGCTTGGGTTGGGTGTTGGGCGCCTCGCTATTGCTGGTGTTGCCGGCGATCACTGCGCTGCTGGTGGTCAACATCGCGTTTGGTGTGATGACCCGCGCGGCGCCACAGCTGAACATTTTTTCGATTGGTTTCCCGTTGACCCTGGTGTTGGGCATGGGGATTTTCTGGCTCGGCCTGGCTGACATTCTCAATCAGTATCAACCGCTGGCGACCGACGCCCTGCAGTTCTTACGTGATCTGGCAAGGGCGCGCTGAGCCATGGCCGAGAGCGAGAGTGGTCAGGACAAAACAGAAGACCCCACGGAGAAACGTAAAAAGGACTCGAGGGAAAAGGGCGAGATTGCGCGCTCCAAAGAGCTCAACACAGTTGCGACCATGATGGCCGGCGCCGGCGCCTTGCTGATCTACGGCGGTGGCCTGGCGCTGGACTTGATGGAGTTGATGAAGCACAACTTCGCCTTGCCCCGCGAGGTGCTGCTCAATCCTGGTGCCATGGGCCAGTACCTGCTGCACTCGGGGAAAATCGCGCTCCTGGCGGTGCAGCCGATCCTGATCACCTTGCTGCTGGCCGCGTTGATCGGCCCGGTCGCCCTCGGCGGCTGGCTGTTCGCCGCCGGCAGCATGGCCCCCAAATTCAGCCGCATGAACCCCGGTGCCGGGCTCAAGCGCATGTTTTCCGCCAAGGCTCTGGTGGAGTTGCTCAAGGCCCTGGCCAAATTCATTCTGATCTTGTTTGTGGCGCTGATGGTGCTCTCGTCGGATATCGACGACCTGCTGCGCATCGCCCATGAACCGCTGGAGTCGGCGATCATTCACAGCGTGCAGGTGGTGGGCTGGAGCGCGCTGTGGATGGCCGCCGGGCTGATCATCATTGCCGCCGTGGATGCGCCGATCCAGCTGTGGGAAAGCCATAAGAAACTGCTGATGACCAAGCAGGAAGTGCGCGACGAGCACAAGGATTCGGAAGGCCGCCCCGAGGTGAAACAGCGTATTCGCCAACTGCAACGGGAAATGTCCCAGCGCAAGATGATGGCCGCGGTGCCCGACGCCGACGTGGTCATCACCAACCCGACGCACTATGCCGTGGCCCTCAAGTACGACCCGGAGAAGGGGGGGGCGCCGATGTTGTTGGCCAAGGGCAGTGACTTTACGGCCCTTAAGATTCGTGAGATTGCGGTGGCCAACAACATCCTGTTGCTGGAGTCGCCGGAGTTGGCGCGGTCGATCTTCTACTCCACCGACCTCGACCAGGAAATTCCCGCCGGGTTGTACCTCGCCGTGGCTCAGGTGTTGGCCTATGTCTATCAGATCCGCCAATACCGTGCGGGCAAGGGCAAGCGCCCGGACCCGCTGAAAGACTTGCCAATCCCGCCTGAATTACGCCGCGACTCCTGATCATCTCCGCCTATCACGCCTCATGATCTTCCGTCTACCTGTCATATTTGACAGTAGCCATCTTGTGCTTCCCGCAGTTCTACTACAGCCAGCACTGCGCGCAGGCTGTAAACGAGATGCAGGGAGAGAGGGGAAGATGTTCAGAGGCACGGTCAAATCTTATGACCGCAAGACTGGGAAAGGTTGGATTGCCCTGGAAGGTGGGGACGACGTGCAAGTGGATCTCTTGGGTTCTCGCTGCATCTGGCTTGCGGTGGGCCAGCGAGTGGAATTTTGCATGATTCACCGGCCCGATGGCGTCTTTGCGTGCGAAGCCAGAGTTATCCCTAATGTCCTTGAGCGAGATGTCAGGGGAACGGCAATGGCAACCGGTACGGTGAAATGGTTTAACGCGCAGAAGGGGTTTGGGGTTATCACTCGGGACGAAGGTGAAGCTGATCAATAGCGTCGGTTGTTCGGCGCCATCGAGCACTCGCTCCGCCAGCCCAATCAGCTGTGCGACGCCCCGTGCGCCCCCTCATTTGAATCGATTCACACTTGGGAGTTCGGTTGCTTGTGAGGTCATCACAGCTCAAGCCAGAAGCGATCTAAGCGGCAAAGCAAAAGTTGGAAGGCTTCTTGCAATAACGCCTTCAGGACGCCTCCCGGCGTCAAAACTTTGCTTCAAGGGATACGAGGAATACCGGTGGTTGATCGCTCTCAAATGCTCGGCACGGCACGTTCCACCCTGACTGACCTCTCGCGGGGCAATCTGGGTGTGCCGTTGTTGTTGCTGGTGATGCTGGCAATGATGATGTTGCCAATGCCGCCGTTCCTGCTGGACGTGTTCTTCACCTTCAACATTGCCCTGTCGGTCGTCGTGCTGCTGGTTTGCGTATACGCCTTGCGGCCGCTGGATTTCGCGGTATTCCCGACCATTCTGCTGATCGCGACGCTGCTGCGGCTGGCGCTGAACGTGGCGTCCACCCGCGTGGTGATGCTCAACGGCCAAGACGGCCACGCGGCGGCCGGTAAGGTGATCCAGGCCTTCGGTGAGGTGGTGATCGGCGGTAACTACGTGGTCGGTATCGTGGTGTTTGCGATCCTGATGATCATCAACTTCGTAGTGGTGACCAAGGGTGCCGGGCGGATTTCCGAGGTGAGCGCGCGTTTTACCCTCGACGCGATGCCCGGCAAACAGATGGCCATCGACGCCGACCTCAACGCCGGCCTGATCGACCAGAACCAAGCCAAGTCACGCCGCCTGGAAGTGGCCCAGGAGGCCGAGTTCTACGGTTCCATGGACGGTGCCAGCAAATTTGTGCGCGGTGACGCCATCGCTGGCTTGCTGATCCTGTTCATCAACCTCATCGGCGGCGTCGCGGTCGGCATCTTCCAGCACGGCATGACCTTTGGCGAGGCGGGCAAGGTTTATGCCTTGCTGACCATCGGTGACGGTTTAGTGGCGCAATTGCCATCACTGTTGTTATCCACAGCTGCAGCGATCATGGTGACCCGTGCTTCGGGCTCCGAAGACATGGGCAAGCAGATCAGCCGGCAGATGTTTGCATCGCCCAAGGCGTTGGCCGTGGCGGCAGGCATCATGGCGATCATGGGTATCGTGCCGGGCATGCCTCATGTCTCGTTCCTGAGCATGGCCGCCCTTGCCGGTGGCGCTGCGTACCTGTTCTGGAAAAAGCAAAACGCCGTCAAGGTGCAGGCCTTGCAGGATGTTGCGCGTCAGCAGGAGCTGCTGCCATCCCCGGCCCGCGCCCAGGAAACCAAGGAGTTGGGCTGGGATGACGTGACGCCGATCGACATGATCGGCCTGGAAGTGGGCTACCGCCTGATTCCGCTGGTAGACCGCAACCAGGGCGGCCAATTGCTCGCGCGGATCAAGGGCGTGCGCAAGAAGCTGTCCCAGGACCTGGGCTTCTTGATGCCCACCGTGCATATCCGCGACAACCTCGACCTGGCCCCAAGCGCCTACCGCCTGACCTTGATGGGCGTGATCCTGGCGGAAGCCGAGATTTACCCGGACCGCGAGTTGGCGATCAACCCAGGGCAGGTATTCGGCAGTCTCAACGGCATCACCGCCAAAGATCCGGCTTTTGGCCTGGACGCGGTGTGGATCGAAATCAGCCAGCGCAGCCAGGCGCAGTCCCTCGGTTACACCGTGGTCGACGCCAGCACCGTGGTCGCCACCCACCTCAATCAGATCCTCTACAAGCACTCCCACGAGCTGATCGGCCACGAAGAAGTCCAGCAATTGATGGGTTTGCTCGGCAAAGCCTCGCCAAAACTCGCCGAAGAGCTGGTGCCGGGCATCCTCTCGCTGTCGCAATTGCTCAAGGTGCTGCAGGCGCTGCTGGCCGAACAAGTACCGGTGCGCGACATTCGCAGCATCGCCGAGGCCATCGCCAATAATGCCGCCAAGAGTCAAGATACTGCCGCTCTGGTGGCTGCGGTGCGCGTCGGATTGTCCCGCGCAATCGTGCAAAGCATTGTAGGGCTTGACTCCGAGCTGCCTGTGATCACCTTGGAACCAAGGTTGGAACAGATTTTGCTCAATAGTATTCAGAAGGCCGGGCTTGGTCAGGAAGAGGGCGTCCTGCTGGAGCCAAGCATGGCTGAGAAGCTGCAGCGTTCGTTGATCGACGCCGCACAGCGCCAGGAGATGCAAGGCCAACCAGTGATCCTGCTGGTGGCAGGCCCCGTCCGGGCGATGTTGTCGCGGTTTGGACGCCTGGCAGTACCGAATTTGCACGTTTTGGCTTATCAGGAAATTCCTGACAATAAGCAAGTGACTATCGTCGCGACAGTAGGGCCGAACGGCTGAGGGTAGTGGGTTATGCAAGTTAAGCGTTTTTTCGCCGCCGATATGCGTCAGGCCATGAAACTGGTTCGTGATGAGCTGGGCGCCGACGCCGCGATTATCGGAAATCGTCGTATTGCCGGCGGTGTCGAGCTGACGGCTGCCCTGGACTACACCCCCTCGGCACTGGCGCCGCGCGTGCCGAACATGGAGCTCGAAGACGAGCTGCGCAAGACGGCGTCGCGCATTGTCTCGGCCCAGGCTGAACTGAGCATGCGTGGCGACAGCGATGCCACCACCAATCGCCAATTGTTCGCCGGCTTGCCGCTGACGGCTTCCGAACCGTTGGTTGAGCCGACCTTCAAAGAACCGCAGCGCCCTGCCGCGCCAGCCCCGGCTGCTGGCGTCGACCAGCGTGTGTTCGACTCGATGCGTTTTGAACTCAACGGCCTGCGCGAACTGCTCGAAGTGCAGCTAGGCTCGCTGGCCTGGACGCAGTTGCAAGGCAGCAAGCCGCAACAGGCCAACCTGTGGCGCCGCCTGCAACGCATCGGCCTGTCCGGCCCGCTGTCGCGTGACCTGCTGGCCCTGACCACCGAAATCGAAGAACCCCGCCAGGCCTGGCGCATGTTGCTGGCCCACTTGGCGCGGATGATCACCACGCCGGAAATCGAACCTCTGGAAGAGGGCGGTGTGATTGCCATGGTCGGCCCTGCCGGCATGGGCAAAACCACCACCCTCGCCAAGCTGGCGGCGCGTTATGTGCTCAAGTACGGCGCGCAGAACATCGCGCTGGTGAGCATGGACAGCTACCGTATTGGCGCCCAGGAACAGCTCAAGACCCTGGGCCGAATCCTCAATGTGCCGGTGACCCACGTTGACCCGGGCCAGTCCCTGGCCAACGCTCTCGACCCGTTGCTGCGCAAGCGCGTGGTGCTGATCGATACCGCCGGCCTGCAAGCCAGCGACCCGGCCTTGCGCATGCAGCTTGAAAGCCTCGCCGGGCGTGGCATCAAGTCGAAGAATTACCTGGTGCTTGCAACCACCAGCCAGAAACAGGTTCTTACCGCTGCGTATCATAGTTACAAGCGTTGTGGCCTGTCCGGTTGCATCCTCACCAAGCTCGATGAAACCGCGAGCCTGGGTGAAGTGCTGAGCCTGGCCATCAGTCATGAATTGCCGGTCGCCTACCTGACCGACGGGCCGCGGATTCCGGATGATCTGCACCTGCCGCGCCGTCATCAGTTGGTCAGCCGTGCTGTCAGCGTGCAAATGCAAGAAGAGCCTAGCGAGGAAGCGATGGCCGATATGTTCGCCGACCTTTACCACAGCCCCGCAAAACGGGTGGGTTGAGGTCAGGATGAACACCATGAAATGTATCTACATCGATGGTCTGCAAGCGATTCACGCGGCCAAGCCATGTAGCCTGCGTCTAAGCAAGACAAGGTAAAGAAATAAAATGGGCAGCATGCATCCCGTACAGGTGATCGCGGTGACCGGCGGCAAAGGTGGCGTCGGCAAAACTAACGTGTCAGTGAATTTGTCCCTGGCCCTGGCAGAGCTTGGCCGTCGCGTCATGCTGCTGGATGCTGACCTGGGGCTGGCGAACGTTGACGTTCTGCTGGGGTTGACGCCCAAACACACCCTTGCCGATGTGATCGAGGGCCGCTGTGAGCTGCGCGATGTGCTGCTGCAGGGCCCCGGTGGCATCCGCATCGTGCCGGCGGCCTCTGGCACCCAGAGCATGGTGCACCTGAGCCCGGCGCAGCATGCCGGCCTGATCCAGGCGTTCAGTGATATCGGCGACAACCTCGACGTGCTGGTGATCGACACCGCCGCCGGGATCGGCGAGTCAGTGGTCAGCTTCGTGCGCGCTGCGCAGGAAGTCTTGCTGGTGGTCTGCGATGAACCCACCTCGATTACCGACGCCTACGCCCTGATCAAACTGCTTAACCGCGACCACGGCATGAACCGCTTCCGCGTCCTGGCCAACATGGCCCAGAGCCCGCAGGAAGGGCGCAATCTGTTCGCCAAGTTGACCAAGGTCACGGACCGCTTCCTCGATGTCGCCTTACAATACGTTGGCGCAGTTCCCTACGACGAGTGTGTGCGCAAGGCTGTGCAAAAGCAGCGTGCAGTCTACGAAGCGTTTCCTCGTTCCAAATGCGCATTGGCGTTCAAGGCTATTGCCCAAAAGGTCGATACTTGGCCGTTGCCCGCCAACCCTCGGGGGCATCTGGAGTTTTTCGTCGAGCGATTGGTTCATCAGACGAGCGCAGGACCGGTGCTATGACAGCGAACGGCTACAACGCTTACAAGAAGTCTGCCCGTGACAGCCAGGGCGAGTTGATCGAGCGCTACGCGCCCTTGGTCAAGCGCATTGCCTATCACTTGCTGGCACGCCTGCCCGCCAGCGTCCAGGTCGAAGACCTGATCCAGGCTGGCATGATCGGCTTGCTCGAGGTGTCGACCAAATACGACGCGAGCAAGGGGGCGAGTTTCGAGACGTATGCGGGTATCCGTATCCGTGGCGCGATGCTCGATGAAGTGCGTAAAGGCGACTGGGCGCCGCGTTCGGTACACCGCAATACGCGCATGGTCAGTGACGCAATTCGCGCAATTGAAGCAAAAACCGGTCGCGACGCTAAAGATCACGAAGTTGCGGCCGAACTCCAATTGAGTCTCGACGATTACTACGGGATTTTGAACGATACCTTGGGCAGCCGCTTGTTCAGTTTCGACGACCTGTTGCAGGACGGCGAACACGAAGGGCTGCACGAGGACGGCGCGAGCGCTCATATGGAGCCATCGCGCGACCTGGAAGATGAACGCTTCCAGGGGGCGCTGGCGGAAGCGATTGCCAATTTGCCGGAGCGGGAGCGGCTGGTGTTGGCGCTGTACTACGACGAAGAGCTGAACCTCAAGGAAATCGGTGAGGTCCTGGGGGTCAGTGAATCGCGGGTCAGCCAGTTGCATAGCCAGTGCGCAGCCCGCTTGCGGGGGCGTTTGGGAGAGTGGCGAGCGCGCTGACAGGCAGTGTGGGGACACTGCAGACGATACCGCGACGGTGATTGACCTTCGCGGGTTCGACCCGTGGTGGCCCCGGCAGTCCTTTTTGTGTAATGCCTGTTGAATGATATGGCGCGTCCAGGTGCTGGGCGCGTTTAAGACTGCTTGGAGGTCGAATTGGACAAGAACATGAAAATCCTCATCGTTGATGACTTCTCAACGATGCGGCGGATCATAAAAAACCTGTTGCGTGACCTTGGGTTCACTAACACGGTCGAGGCGGATGACGGCATCACAGCCATTCCGATCCTCAACAGCGGCAGCATCGACTTTCTGGTAACAGACTGGAACATGCCGGGCATGACCGGTATCGACTTGCTGCGCCACGTGCGTGCTGACGAAAAGCTGCGCAGCCTTCCTGTGCTGATGGTGACCGCCGAAGCCAAGCGTGAGCAGATCATCGAAGCCGCCCAAGCCGGGGTTAACGGTTACGTGGTCAAGCCATTCACTGCATTGGCCTTGAAAGAGAAGATCGAAAAAATCTTCGAACGCATCCACGGCTAATGCCATCGCGGGGGAGCTATGGAGCATAAAGAAACGTCACAGGGAGACTTTGAGTCAACCCTGAAAAAGCATGCTCACCAGTTGGTCGACAGCCTTGAAAAAGGCCATTTCGGCGACGCGGTGCAGTTGATCCATGAGCTCAACCAGACCCGTGACCGCGGCCTGTACCAGGAAGTGGGCAAGCTCACGCGCGAGCTGCACAGTGCGATCGTCAATTTCCAGATTGACCCGCATATGCCCCAGGCCGAAGAAATTTCGCAAATCACCGATGCCACCGAACGCCTGTCCTACGTGGTCAGGCTGACTGAGGCGGCGGCCAACCGCACCATGGACCTGGTGGAAAATGCCACGCCCCTGGTCAATGGCATGGCCACCGAAGCCCAGGCCCTCAGCGTTGACTGGGGCCGCTTCATGCGTCGCGAAGTCGGGGCTGAAGAGTTCCGTGAGCTGGCGCGTCGGGTCGAAGGGTTCTTGTCACGCAGCGAGCAGGAAAACCGCACGGTTTCCAGCAACCTCAACGACATTCTGCTCGCCCAGGATTACCAGGACCTCACCGGCCAGGTGATCAAGCGTGTGACTCAGTTGGTCACCGAAGTAGAAAGCAACTTGCTCAAATTAGTGCTTATGGCAGGCCAGGTAGACCGTTTTGCCGGTATCGAACATGACCGCGAAGCGATCCTCTCGGAAAAAGATCCACAAAAACATCTCGCCAAGGGTGAAGGTCCGCAGATTCATGCCGATAAACGTGAAGACGTTGTATCGGGTCAGGATGATGTTGATGACCTGTTATCCAGTTTAGGCTTCTAAGGAGCACCCACATGAGCTTCGGCGCCGATGAAGAAATCCTTCAGGATTTCCTTGTAGAGGCCGGCGAAATTTTAGAGCAACTGTCCGAACAGCTGGTCGAGCTGGAAAGCCGACCAGATGATGCGAACCTGCTCAATGCAATTTTTCGCGGTTTTCACACTGTAAAAGGGGGCGCCGGCTTCCTCCAGCTCCATGAGCTGGTGGAGTGCTGCCACATCGCCGAGAACGTGTTCGACATCCTTCGCAAGGGGGAGCGTCACGTTGATTCGGAGTTGATGGACGTGATTCTCGAAGCACTGGATGCGGTCAACGGGATGTTCAGCGAAGTCCGCGAACGTGCCCCGATCACCGCGGCCACGCCGGAACTGTTGGCTGCGCTGGCACGTTATGCGGAGCCCGCCGACCTGTCGGCTGCGCCGGTAGCAGAAGCGGCGCCCGAGCCAGTGGCTGAGGCCGAGCCGGACGTGACGGACAGCGAGTTCGAGCAGTTGCTCAACTCCCTCAGTGCCGTGAAGGCCGAGGCAGAAGCACCGCCTGCGCCTGTTGCCGCGCCAACCAGCGAAGACATCACTGACGCTGAGTTCGAATCCCTGCTCGACCAGTTGCATGGCAAAGGCCAGTTCGCGGCCGACGCCGTGCCGCCTGCTGCTGCGCCGCAAGCGCCTGCCGCTACCGCCAGCACCGACATCACGGACGATGAGTTCGAAGCGTTGCTGGACCAACTGCATGGCAAGGGCACCTTTGCGGCCGACGCCTTGCCGGCGGTCGCTGCGCCGGCTGCAACACCGGCTGCCAGCGCCGCCCCCGGCGCTGATGGCCTGATTTCGGATCACGAATTCGAGTCGCTGCTTGACGAATTGCACGGCAAGGGCAAGTTCACCGAAGTTGCCCCGGCCGCTGCAGTCGCCACGGCTGCACCGGTGGCTGCCAAAGCCGCTGCGCCAGCACCGGCGGCCAAGCCTGCTTCAGCACCGACCGCAGCGCCGGCGCCAGCGCGTGCCGCCGCCGCACCGGTTGCGGAAAAACCTGCCAGTGAAGCCGAAACCACCGTGCGCGTTGATACCGCGCGCCTGGACGACATCATGAACATGGTCGGCGAACTGGTACTGGTGCGTAACCGCCTGGTGCGCCTGGGCCTGAGCAGCGGCGATGAAGCCATGCAAAAGGCCGTGTCGAACCTGGATGTGGTGACTGCCGACCTGCAAACCGCGGTGATGAAAACGCGGATGCAACCGATCAAGAAAGTCTTTGGCCGCTTCCCACGTTTGGTTCGCGACTTGGCGCGCCAGTTAAAGAAAGAGATCAACCTGGAACTGGTGGGTGAAGAAACCGACCTCGACAAGAACCTTGTCGAGGCCCTGGCCGACCCGCTGGTCCACTTGGTGCGCAACGCCGTCGACCACGGCGTGGAAACCCCGGAAGAGCGCGAAGCCTCGGGCAAGTCCCGTGGCGGCAAGGTGATCCTGGCGGCGGAGCAAGAGGGCGACCACATCCTGCTGTCGATCACCGATGACGGCAAAGGCATGGACCCGGCCATATTGCGCAATATCGCGGTCAAGCGTGGCGTGATGGACAAGGACGCCGCCGACCGCCTGACCGATAGCGAATGCTACAACCTGATCTTTGCCCCGGGCTTCTCGACCAAGACCGAGATTTCCGATGTGTCTGGCCGCGGTGTGGGCATGGACGTGGTGAAGACCAAGATCAGCCAGCTCAACGGCTCAATCAACATCTACTCGACCAAGGGCCAGGGCTCGAAGATCGTCATCAAGGTGCCGTTGACCCTGGCGATCATGCCGACCCTGATGGTGATGCTGGGCAACCAGGCCTTCGCCTTCCCGTTGGTCAACGTCAACGAGATCTTCCACCTCGACCTGTCGCGCACCAACGTGGTGGACGGCCAGGAAGTGGTGATCGTGCGCGATAAGGCGTTGCCACTGTTCTACCTCAAGCGCTGGCTGGTCGCTTCGGCTGCCCATGAAGAGCAGCGCGAAGGGCATGTGGTGATTCTCTCCGTGGGCACCCAGCGTATCGGCTTTGTCGTCGATCAGTTGGTTGGCCAGGAAGAGGTGGTCATCAAGCCTTTGGGCAAAATGCTGCAGGGAACCCCGGGCATGTCGGGTGCGACCATCACCGGTGACGGTCGGATCGCGCTGATTCTCGATGTTCCGAGCATGCTCAAGCGTTACGCCGCTCGGCGTATTTGATTCTGGTGGGGCAGGGCGGTTAGCCCGCCCCGCCTAACGGAGTGTTTATGGCAGTCAAGGTCCTGGTGGTGGACGATTCGGGTTTCTTCCGTCGCCGCGTCTCGGAAATTCTTTCCGCCGATCCAACGATCCAGGTGGTTGGCACGGCCACCAACGGTAAAGAGGCGATTGATCAAGCCATTGCGTTGAAACCGGACGTGATCACCATGGACTACGAGATGCCGATGATGGATGGCATCACGGCAGTTCGGCACATCATGCAACGCTGCCCGACCCCGGTATTGATGTTCTCCTCGCTCACCCACGAAGGCGCCCGAGTGACCCTCGACGCGTTGGACGCTGGCGCGGTGGACTTCCTGCCGAAGAATTTCGAAGACATCTCGCGCAACCCCGAGAAGGTCAAGCAGATGCTGTGCGAGAAGGTGCACAGCATTTCGCGCAGTAACCGTCGCAGCTTGTTCAGCGCGCCAGCGCCTGCACCGGTGGTGGCCCCAGCTGCACCCGCTAGTTCCTCATTCAGTCGCCCAGCCCCAGCCTCGACCTCCGTTGCACGGCCTGCCGTGGTGCCGACACGTGCGTCTGCGCCAAGTGCGCATTCGCCTGCACCCAAGCGTAAAGCCTACAAGCTGGTTGCTATCGGTACGTCCACGGGCGGCCCGGTTGCCCTTCAACGCGTATTGACCCAACTGCCGGCCAACTTCCCGGCGCCGATCCTGTTGATCCAGCACATGCCTGCCGCCTTCACCAAGGCCTTTGCCGAGCGCCTGGACAAGTTGTGCCGCATCAGCGTCAAGGAAGCCGAGGATGGCGACATCCTGCGTCCTGGCCTGGCGCTGCTGGCCCCGGGTGGCAAGCAGATGATGGTGGATGGCCGTGGTGCGATCAAAATCCTGCCGGGCGATGAGCGCCTGAACTACAAGCCGTGCGTGGATATCACCTTTGGTTCGGCCGCCAAGTCCTACGGCGACAAAGTTCTGGCGGTGGTGCTCACCGGCATGGGCGCCGACGGCCGTGAAGGCGCGCGCCTGCTCAAGCAGGGCGGCAGCGCCATCTGGGCGCAGGACGAAGCCAGCTGTGTGATCTATGGCATGCCCATGGCCATCGTCAAAGCGGACCTGGCCGACGCCGTTTACAGCCTGGACGATATTGGCAAGCATCTGGTGGAGGCCTGCCTCTGATGGATGTCTTGAGCCTGATCGGCATCATCATGGCGTTTGTCGCAATCATCGGCGGCAACTACCTTGAGGGCGGCCACCTCGGCGCCTTGGCCAACGGCCCGGCGGCGCTCATCGTGATCGGCGGCACTGTGGGCGCGGCGTTGCTGCAGTCGCCCATGAGCTCGTTCAAGCGCGCCATGCAAATTCTGATATGGATCATTTTCCCACCTCGCGTGGACCTGCCAGGCGGCATCGACCGCGTGGTCAACTGGAGCCTCACCGCACGCAAGGAAGGCCTGCTGGGCCTGGAAGGCGTGGCCGATGCCGAGCCCGACAGTTACGCGCGCAAAGGCTTGCAGTTGCTGGTGGACGGCGCCGAGCCGGAAGCGATCCGCAGCATCCTGGAAGTGGATTTCTACACCCAGGAAAGCCGTGACATCAACGCCGCCAAAGTCTATGAAAGCATGGGCGGTTACGCGCCGACCATCGGCATCATCGGTGCGGTGATGGGCTTGATCCACGTGATGGGCAATCTCGCCGATCCATCGCAACTGGGCAGCGGCATTGCCGTGGCATTTGTCGCCACCATCTACGGCGTGGCGAGTGCCAACCTGGTGCTGTTGCCAGTGGCCAGCAAGCTCAAGTCGATTGCCATGCGCCAGTCGCGTTACCGCGAAATGTTGCTCGAAGGCATTCTGTCGATTGCCGAGGGCGAGAACCCGCGCTCCATCGAATTGAAGCTCCAGGGCTTCATGGATTGATGGGAGATATCGATTATGAGCCGTCGCCGTCGCGAGCCTGAAGAACACGTCAACCATGAACGGTGGCTGGTGTCCTACGCGGACTTCATCACCTTGCTGTTCGCGTTTTTCGTGGTGATGTACTCGATCTCGTCGATTAACGAAGGCAAGTACAAAGTCATTTCCCAGGCGCTGATTGGCGTGTTCAACGACGCCGACCGCGCCCTCAAGCCGATCCCGATCGGCGAAGAACGGCCCAAGACCGTGACCCCGGCCAAGCCGCTGGTCAACGACAGCGATGAAACCGCTGCTGGCGTGGGTGGCACCAGCGATCCGCTGAAAAGCATCGCCGACGACATCAGTGCTGCGTTTGGCGACTTGATCCGTTCCAATCAGATGACCGTGCGTGGCAATGAGTTGTGGGTGGAGATCGAGCTTAATTCCAGCCTGCTGTTCGCCAGCGCCGATGCGATGCCCAGCGACCAGGCATTCACCATCATTGATAAGGTAGCGGCGATTCTGAAGCCGTTCGAAAATCCGATCCACGTTGAAGGCTTTACCGACAATTTTCCGATCGCCACCGCGCAGTACCCGACCAACTGGGAGCTTTCGGCAGCACGGGCGTCGAGCATCGTGCGCATGCTCGCGATGCAGGGCGTGAACCCCGGGCGCTTGGCGTCGGTAGGGTACGGCGAGTTCCAGCCGGTGGCCAATAACGCCACGGTAGAAGGCCGCGCACGCAATCGTCGGGTGGTGCTGGTGGTGTCGCGCAACTTGGATGTGCGCCGCAGCCTGACCGGTACCGGCACCGCCAATGCAACTCCGGATGCCGCGTTGAGGCGGGCTGGCACACAAACTGCACCGGCACTTGCAAAGCCGCCGGTTCGTCAGAGTGCCGTCAATTCTCCGTCGCCGGCTCAATAACCCAATGCAATGTCTCGGTCGCGCCTGTGCCCGCCGGGAGGAACCAACCGAATGAGAGTCTGGGCAGTTGCCAATCAAAAAGGTGGAGTCGGCAAGACCACCACCTCCATCGCCTTAGCCGGTTTGCTCGCTGAGGCGGGTAAGCGTGTGGTCGTGGTGGACCTGGACCCTCACGGCTCCATGACCAGCTATTTCGGCTACGACCCGGATGCGCTGGAACACAGCAACTACGACCTGTTCCTGCACAAAGGCAGCGTGCCGGCCGATTTGCCGGGCCAACTGCTGCTGCCTACCAGCAACGAAAGCATTTCCTTGTTGCCCTCCAGCACCGCCCTGGCCACCCTGGAGCGCCAGTCGCCGGGGCAGAGTGGGCTGGGCCTGGTGATTGCCAAGACCCTGGCGCAACTGTGGCAGGACTTCGATTACGCGATCATCGACAGCCCGCCGTTGCTTGGCGTGTTGATGGTCAACGCCCTGGCAGCCAGCCAACAACTGGTGATCCCGGTGCAGACCGAACACCTGGCGGTTAAAGGCCTGGAGCGCATGGTCAGCACCCTGGCGATGATCAACCGCTCGCGCAAGCAGGCGCTGCCGTACAGCATCGTGCCGACCTTGTTCGACCGTCGTACCCAGGCGTCCCTCGGCACCCTGCGCGTATTGCGCGATGCCTACCCGGACACCATCTGGAACGGCTACATCCCGGTGGACACGCGCCTGCGTGACGCCAGCCGTGCAGGCCTCACACCGTCGCAGTTCGACGGCAAGAGCCGTGGCGTACTTGCCTACCGCGCATTGCTCAAGCACCTGCTGTCCCAGCAGCTTGTGGCGCAGGTGGCGTGATGAACCGGCCCACCAAACTCAAGACCCGGCCGCAACTGGCACTGGAATCCTACCTGGATGCCTTGCTGCAGGATGCGACCGCGGAAGAACTGCCGGAACCTATCCTGGTGCTGGAGCCGGCTGTTGAACCATTAGCCGTGCTGGATGAATTCCAGTTGGCGGTACTGGAAGAGCAAGCCCGAGATGCGCAGGTCGTGGTGCCGATTACGTCGGTTGTGGTCGCGCCTGTGGTGGTCGCACCCGTCGTGGTCGAGCCGGTGGTGGACGTGCACCTGCCGCCGAGCATCACGCCGCCGCCGGTGACCGGTGATGGCCGCCCGAGCTGGGCTGCAGAGCCGTTTGAATGCCTGCTGTTCGACGTCGCCGGGTTGACCCTGGCGGTGCCGCTGGTGTGCCTGGGCTCGATTTATTCACTGGAAGGCCAGGAACTGACGCCACTGTTCGGGCAACCGGAGTGGTTCCTCGGCATCCTGCCCAGCCAGGCTGGCAACTTGAAAGTCCTCGATACCGCGCGCTGGGTCATGCCTGACCGCTACCGTGATGACTTCCGCCAAGGCTTGCAATACGTGATCTCGGTGCAGGGCTACGAGTGGGGGCTGGCCGTGCATCAAGTCAGCCGCTCGTTGCGCCTGGACCCGAACGAAATCAAATGGCGCAGCCATCGGGGTCAACGGCCTTGGCTGGCGGGCACCGTGATTGAACACATGTGCGCGTTGCTTGATGTTTCCGAACTGGCCGAGTTGATCGCCAGTGGCGCCGCCAAGTCGATGCCAATAACTAAACGTAGTTGATTGAACAATAAGGGCCGCATGTGAATGTGGTCAGCGAAGCACACACGCCGTGTAAAACGGCATTTGAAGGGGTCAGTGGTATGAACAAGTCAGCGTCCGCACAAGGTTTGGATGATCCGATCCTGCAATGGGTTACCTTCAAACTGGACAACGAGTCCTATGGCATTAACGTGATGCGCGTGCAGGAAGTGCTGCGCTACACCGAGATCGCCCCGGTACCGGGTGCACCGAGCTACGTGCTGGGCATCATCAACCTGCGCGGCAACGTGGTGACGGTGATCGACACCCGCCAGCGTTTCGGCTTGGTGTCCACCGAAGTCAATGACAATACGCGTATCGTCATCATCGAGGCCGACAAGCAAGTGGTCGGGATCATGGTCGATAGCGTGGCCGAAGTGGTCTACCTGCGCCAATCCGAAGTTGAAACCGCGCCGAACGTGGGTAACGAAGAGTCCGCCAAGTTCATCCAGGGCGTGTGCAACAAGAACGGCGAGCTGCTGATTCTGGTTGAGCTGGACAAGATGATGAGCGAAGAAGAATGGTCGGATCTGGAGAACATCTGATTGTTTCTTGAAGCAGCGGTAGTTGTCCTGGCCCTGTTGTGGGCCGGGACGTTGGCATTTCTGCTGCGCTATGTGCGCCAGCAACGCGAGTTGTTATTGCAGCAGGCCGAGCGCGATGCTGTGCGTGACCGGCGCGTGCTTGAGTTGGTAAAGCGGGTCGATCATTTCCAGCAGAGTGCGGTGAAGGTTGGGAATGAGGTGCATGAACTGCGCGCGATTCTTGCGCCGTTGCCGGATAAGCTGGCGCAGATTGAGCAGCGGGATCCATCGAGTCTGTCGTTTGCCCAGGCCGCCAAGTTGGTGGGGATGGGGGCTACGGTGGATGAGCTGACGCAGTCGTGTGGGTTGACTCAGGCTGAGGCGCAGTTGATGAGTAAGCTGCATAAGAGCTGATTGGGTTTTGAGTACATATCCGTTGCCTAAAAAACGGATATGTACTCAGTCATCCAATTATTTTCCCATTCCATGGCTTTTTTCTCCCCGCCAAAGGTCCACATCCTTCAAGCACCTTTGAAGCCAGGAGTAACTCACCCATGACCACCCCCAAGGCACTGTTGATCCTCCACGGCAAGCAAGCCCTCAACGAGGATGTGCGCGACGCGGTGAAGGCCCGGCGCGAGCAGGGCGGCGAGCTCGCCGTGCGGGTGACGTGGGAGGGCGGTGACGCCCAGCGCCTGGTCAGCGAAGCCCTCACAGACGGCTACACCCATATCATCGCTGGCGGCGGCGACGGTACCTTGCGTGATGTGGCCGAAGCCATGGCCCGGGCCAAAACCGACGCCAGCCTGGTGCTGATGCCCTTGGGCACCGCCAACGATTTCGCCAAGGCTGCCGGTGTGCCGCTGGAACCCGCCCAGGCCCTGGCGCTGCTGGACGTGCCGCCACGGGCCATCGACCTCGGTCAGGTGGGCGAGCAAATTTTTCTCAATATGGCCACCGGCGGTTTTGGCAGCCAGGTCACTGCCAATACTTCCGACGATTTGAAGAAGGTGCTCGGCGGTGCCGCTTACCTGTTCACCGGCCTGTCGCGTTTCAGCGAGTTGAAGGCCGCCTACGCCGAGCTGGATGGTCCCGATTTTCACTGGAAGGGCGAGTTGCTCGCTTTGGGTATCGGCAACGGTCGCCAGGCGGGTGGTGGGCATGAGCTATGCCCCGGTGCAATGGCGGATGATGGCCTGCTGGACGTCAGTATCCTGCCCGCGCCGCAGGAAGTGGTCGGCACGCTTCGCGAGCTGATGAACAATGGTTGGGGCTTGGACACTATGTTTGTTCGGGCACGCCTGCCATGGGTTGAAATCAGACGGGCTGAAGGCCTGTACATCAACCTTGACGGCGAACCGCTCAAGGGCGACGACCTGCACTTCGAGGCCTTGCCCAAGGCCTTGCGCGTGCACCTGCCGGTGGATTCGCCGTTAGTCGTCCAGGCTGATGATCTGCTCGCGCACGGCAAATAACACCAGGCCGGCCACGTCGAAAATCTGCAGGCGTTTCATGATTTGCGAGCGGTGCGCTTCCACGGTCTTGATGCTCAAGCCCAAGCCGTGGGCGATTTCCCGGGTGGACTTGCCGCGCACGATCAAGCGCAGGATTTCCAGCTGCCGCGCCGTGAGGTTATGGCTGTGCGCGGCGGGCGTGGCGGGCCCCTGGCTACGCACCAGCGCTTGGTTGATCACCGTGTGGGCAATCGCCGGGCTCAGGTAACGTTCGTTGTTGCGCAAGGCCAGCAGCGCGTGTTCCAGCTCGTTGGCGGTGGTGTCCTTGAGCAGGTAGCCATGGGCGCCGGATTCCAGCGCGCACATGATCAATGCCGGGTCGGTGTGCATCGACAGGATCAGCACGCGGCTCTTGGGGTAGGCCCGCCTGAGTTGCTGCAAGGCATCCAGGCCGCCGGTGTGCTTCATCGACAGGTCCAATAACACGATATCGGGTAGCAAGGCGCTGAACTGCTCAAGTAGCTGTGCACCGTCGCTGGCTTCGCCGATGACGGTGTAGCCCGGAATGTCCTGGACCAGCGCGCGTACGCCGGCCCGGATCAAAGCGTGGTCATCCACCAGGAGTAATTTGCAGGTCACTCGATAACCTTAGGGGAACTGGCCCGATCGAGGGCGCGGGGCGCCCAGGGGAAAAGCGCGTTGATCCGTGTCCCTTTGCCTGGCTGGCTGCTGACGGATAATGAACCGCCAAGCTGATCAACCCGCTCGGACATGCCGGCCATGCCCCGTTGGCCTTCCAAGGCAGGGTTGATGGCCGGCGAAAAACCCTGGCCGTCATCGCAGATACTCAGCGAGAGGCCCTCGGGCAGGCGTTGCAGGCGGACCAGCAGGTTACCCGCCTGGGCGTGGCGTAGCATGTTGGTCACCGCTTCCTGGGTGATTCGAAAGGCCGCCAGCGCCATTTCTTCCGGGATACCGGTCAGCCGTTGCTGGCATTCCAGGCTCCAGCACACCTGGGTATTTTCCAGGGTCTTGAGCAGGTGCGCGCGCAGGCTGGCTTCCAGGCCCAGGTTGGCCAGCTGGCGAGGGTTGAGAATGGCAGACACGTCGCGCACCTTGGCCAGGGTTTCATTCAGCGTGTTGCACAGCACCGTGCACTGGCTTTGCAGGTCGTCCGGCAGGCGGCGCTTGAGCCATTCGCTTTGCAGCTTGGCGGCGGTGAGCAGTTGGCCGATATCGTCATGCAGCTCGCGGCTGAGGCGGTGGCGTTCGTTTTCCTGGACTTGCAGCAGGCGGTCGGCCAGTTCCTGGGGCTGGAACTTGATGGATTTGCGCGAATGCCACTGTTGCAGGCCCACCACGAGCAGGATGGCCAGGTTGAGCACAATCACCAGCAGCGGCAGTGGCGCGGAACGGGTATAGGTCCAGAGGCTCAGCAACAGCGAGCCAAGGCACAGGGCGAGGATCAAATGGCGTGCATTGCTGCGGGACGCGGACCTTGCGATGAGTGTCTTGAGGCTGGCGTACATAGCGGATGGAGCCAATGAGGGTTCGCTGCGGGAAGACCGGTCATGGCGGCTGACAGGGCTCTGTTTGGAATGCGTTATCGAATCATTTTCAAGCATGATGAAGGGGGCGCACTTCGAGCGGGGCATAATACCACCACTATTGCCGTTGGTCGCCTGGCTGGGTTGTTAAACGTGCAAATGTTCCAGGCGGTATTCCCGGAGTTTATGAAGTGAGGGGTTATATTGTTTCCGTGAATTTGTATCGTTATTACCGTTACTGGCTAATTGATATTGCGTGAGTGGGATTCAATTCCATTTGATGGGTGGGGGGGCGTTTTTAGATAACTTCCGGTTCATACACGACCTGATATCCGCTCAAGACATGTTGTGCATTCGCTGCTGAGGTTTAAAGCTGAAATCCTTTTGTGGAATATGCAGAGTTACCGTAGCAATCAGCGTCGTTTGCTCCGCTTCATCCAATGCCAGTTGGCCGGTTCTTACATCAATCAGCTCCAGCTGCCAGGCGAGCAATGTCAAGCACTCTTCCAAGGCGTCCAAGGCTTGATCATGCAACTGCAAGGGGCTCTCGGCGTTGGCGATCAGGTACTGGATATGCCGCGAGAACTCGCTGATCGCCTGCAGTGCAAGGTCATCGGCGCTCTCGGCGAGCTTGATCAGGCTGACCTTTATGCAGTCGATGGCGTCACTGTCGTTTCGGATCAAATGCAGGTGGCTCAGGCATTCCTCCGATTTGGCCAGCAGCTTTTCCGCCTCGTGCAGGAATTCGGGAAGTGCAAGTTGCCACTCTCTACCGTCGTTCATCATGCAAGTCTCCACAACATAAGGTCGGGTGATGAGATGTCGCACCGGGTGAATGGCTTAAAAGTAGCGCTGAAATATGACTGAAATCTGTAGGTTGGTTCTGAGATTTTAGTAGGACGTTTATTAGAGTGACAGCGACGGCTGTGCGCGGCCCTGGTGAACGGGGTCAATTGCACACCTTCAAGTGCCGACATCTGAGTGTCTGAAAGACCCGCGTGCTGAGGGCTTGGGATGGCAAACAAAAGCCTGACTCCATTCATGCATTGAGAATGGCGTCACATTAATGGCTATTAGATATTGCGAATATCAGGTTGGGCCTGATTGTGCATAGGGGAATCCCTTACATGGCGGAACCTTGCGTCGAACTTAATGTCGCGCAACGTCGCTGCACCGCTATTTGTAGAGCCCGAGCAGTAAACCATGATGTCAGTGTGACATCAATGCATTTACGTGGCATTTTACAGGGGTCAAGGTCTGGCGCTCGCCGCCGATAACAACCGTTATGTGAACTGCACAATCCCCTAGCGCATCAGGAGCTTTTAATGGCCGGCATTCTCGACACGGTAGATCAACGCACGCAACTGGTGGGTGAGAATCGCCTTGAGATCCTTATGTTCCGCCTGGCCGGGCGGCAGCTGTTCGCGATCAACGTGTTCAAGGTGCAGGAAGTCCTGCAACTGCCCAAGCTGACGTTGATGCCGCAACGCCACCCGTTCGTATGCGGCGTGGTCAACCTGCGGGGCCAGACGCTGCCGGTGATCGACCTGTCCCAGGCCATCGGCATGCGCCCGCTTGTGCCGGGGCCCAACAGCACTATTATTGTCACCGAGTACAACCGTTCGGTGCAGGCGTTCCTGGTGGGCGGCGTGGAACGCATCGTCAATATGAACTGGGAAGCCATCCTGCCGCCGCCAGCCAGCGCCGGGCGCCAGCATTACCTCACCGCCATCAGCAAGGTCGACGACCAGTTGGTGGAAATCATCGACGTGGAAAAAGTCCTGGCTGAGATCGTGCCGTACAACGCCAAGGTCTCCCGTGAAAAACTCGAAGACCCCGTGCTGGAACGCGCCCGTGGCCGTGAAGTGCTGCTGGTGGATGACTCCAACGTGGCCCTCTCGCAACTGCGCGACACCCTCGGCCAACTGGGCGTAAAGATGCACATCGCCAGCGATGGTCTCAAGGCATTGAACATGCTCAAGGCCTGGGCCGACAACGGCCAGGTGATGACCGACAAGCTGTTGATGATCTTCACCGACGCCGAAATGCCCGAGATGGACGGCTACCGCCTCACCACCGAGATCCGCAATGACCCACGCCTGCGCAGCCTCTACGTGGTGCTGCACACCTCGTTGTCGGGCAGCTTCAACGAGTCGATGGTGAAGAAGGTCGGCTGTGACAACTTCCTGTCCAAGTTCCAGCCTGACAAGCTGGTGGATGTGGTGCGCCAACGTCTGATGCTGGACGAAGTGCCCGCCGTGTAGTGAGCGGTTATAGTATGGTCTTTGCTCGTCAAGGAATGCAGGCCCATGCTTCGTCTCAGCGCGTTGTACCGTTACCCTTTGAAGTCTGGCAAGGCCGAAATACTGCAACAGGTCGGCCTGGATAAACTCGGTGTGGACGGGGATCGACGCTGGATGCTGGTGGATGAAGCCAGTGGGCGTTTCCTCACACAGCGCGCCGTGGCTAAGATGAGCCAACTGTCGGCGCTCTGGAACAGCCGCGGTGGCCTCACCCTGAGTTCGCCTGGCTACACGCCGCTGGACGTGGCGCTGCCGGCCAGCGACGACGAGTTGCGTGGTGTGACTATCTGGCGGGACACCCTGCGTGTGCCGGACGCAGGCGACGCGGCGGCTGCCTGGGTCAGTGACTTTATCGGCAAACCGACGCGACTGGTACACATCCCCCTGGAACGCGCCCGTACCACCCAGGCCGGTTACGGCAAGGACGATGACCAGGTCGCGTTTGCCGACGGTTACCCCTTGCTCGTGATCAGCCAGGCCTCCCTGGACGACCTCTCGCAACGCATCGGCCGCCCCATGGAAATGCTGCGCTTTCGTCCCAACCTCGTGATCGAAGGCAGCGAAGCCTTCGCCGAAGACGGCTGGAAACGCCTGCGTATTGGCGATGTGGAGTTCCGTGCGGTCAAGCCGTGCTCGCGCTGCATTCTTACCACCATCGACCCGCACACCGGCGAACGCAGCGCCGACCGCGAGCCTTTTGCAACGCTGGAGACTTATCGCAAGACTGAGGATGGCGCGATTTTCGGCCAGAACCTAGTCAATGACGGCATTGGGCGGCTCGAGATTGGAATGCCGGTGACCCTTCTCGAGTGATTCACCCGCCCATAAAAAATGCCCGTCTCGCAGGAGACGGGCATTTTTTTGAGCCTTGGAAAACCCTTACCCGCGGTATTCGCACAGATAAGCGGTGTCCACGGCGACCTTGAGCTGGAACTTGCTGTTGGCCGGTACGTTGAACTGGCTGCCGGCAGCAAAGGTTTCCCAGCCGTTGGCGTCAGGCAGTTTGACGGTCAGGGCGCCAGAGACCACGTGCATGATTTCACGCTGCGCCGTACCGAACTCGTATTCACCCGGGGCCATTACGCCGATGGTCGCCGGACCTTCTGCAGTGCCGAAAGCGATCGACTTGACGGTGCCGTCGAAGTACTCGTTGACTTTAAACATGGGCGATTCCTCGGAAAAGGGTCTGGAAAGGTCGGCCAGTATGCCCAAGGGCAGGGGAGCTGCCTAGGCCGGCAGAATCAGCGGTAACAGGCGCGCCGTATTGCGCGCATCCTCCAACGCCCGATGCTGCTGGCCATGGAACTGCATGCCCGCCAATTGCAGGGCGCCGTTGAGGCCCGGCGGCTTGTCCAGGCGTCGGGCCTTGGCGAAGCGCTGCTTGAGGTTTACATGGGGCGTGTTGGCGAGCGCGCTGGCCAAGCCATGGCGCTGCCACTCCAGCTCCAGCTGCTTGCGATCGTAATCGCCCCAACTGGCCCAGCCTTCCAGGCGCGGCTGATGCTGGCCGAGCCAGCGTTCGAACAGCGGCCACACCTCGGTGAACGGCGCCGCGCCATCGATGTTTGCCTGGGTAATGTGCGTCAGCTGGCGACAGAATGGCGTCAGCAATGGCCGGCGCAGCGGGCGTACAAAGCGCTGGAAATGATCCAGCTCGCGCCCCTGGCGGTTGACCAGGCTCGCGCCGATCTCGATGACTTCCATCTCCGTCACGGGCCAGCCGCCTTCATCCGTTGTGGCTTCAAGGTCAATAATCAGCCAATGAGGCATCGCGCAGGTTCCCGTACTCTTCCTTTTCTGTTGGGGATAGAGCGTAGCCCGGCCGTGTAGTTCCGCCTAGGGGCTATTCGATCTCCAGTAAAACCTGACGATTGCGCACTTGATCTCCGGCAATTACCTGCACGCCCTTGATCACGCCGTCGATGCCGGCGGTCAGTGGATGCTCCATTTTCATGGCTTCGAGCACCAGCAGCAGTTGGCCTTTGGTCACGTTGTCGCCAGCGCAAACCCGCACATCGACGATGGCGCCGTCCATCGGTGCCTTGACTGTGCCACTGCTGGCGTCGGCCTGGCGGCCGGCGACTTGCTGGCTGCGGTTAGTCACCGTGAGGCCGGGTAGCCACAGTTGGTTGCCGTCAAGGTGATAGGCAACGCGGCGGCGGATGCCGTTGAGTACCACGGTGGCGTAGCGTCCGTCGGTGGTGAGTGGCAGCGGGTCAGCGCTGACGGTGTGGATTTCGCCATTGATTTCAAGGCGATAGGTGCAGGGGGCGCTGGCGGTGTTGCGCCATCCCGCCAGGGCTTGAGGATGCTGGTCGGCGCTGTGTGTGTAAAACAGCGCGGCGGCCAGGGCGAGTTGGTCTTTTGATGCGGACTGGGGCAGGACTTCGTTGAAGTGTTCTGCGATAAATCCGGTGCTGAAATTCCCTGCGATAAAGTCCGGGTGCTTGAGCATATCGGCCAACAGTTGCCGATTGGTCGCGACCCCTAGCAACAGGGTGTCTTCAACCGCCCGCAGCAGTTTGCGCCGCGCCTCTTCACGTGTGGCGCCATGGGCGATGATCTTGCCCAGCATCGGGTCGTAGAACGGGCTGATGCGCTGGCCTTCCACCACGCCATGATCGATGCGCACGCCCACGGCCGGTTCCCAGCGCAGCACTTCGCCGGTTTGCGGCAGGAAGCCCTGCGCCGGGTCTTCGGCGTACAGGCGCACTTCCATGGCGTGGCCACCCAGGGTGACGTCGGCTTGTGTCAGCGGCAGCGTTTGGCCGGCGGCGATCTGCAATTGCCAATCCACCAGGTCCAGCCCGGTGATCAGCTCGGTTACCGGGTGCTCCACCTGCAGACGGGTGTTCATCTCCAAGAAGTAGAACTGGCCGTGGCGGTCAAGCAGGAATTCCACGGTGCCCGCACCGACGTAATTCACCGCACGCCCGGCCTTCAGGGCGGCTTCGCCCATGGCTTGGCGCAGTGCTTGGGTCATGACGGGGCAGGGGGCTTCTTCGATGACTTTCTGGTGGCGGCGTTGGATCGAGCAGTCGCGTTCGCCGAGGTAGATCAGGTTGCCGTGGCTGTCGCCGAACAGTTGGATTTCGACGTGCCGTGGGTCGATCAGGGCTTGTTCGAGGATCAGTTCGTCACTGCCGAAGGCATTTTTGGCTTCGGAGCGGGCGCTGTGCAGGTTGTTCAACAGGTCTTTTGGGTGGTGCACCAGGCGCATGCCGCGACCGCCGCCGCCGGCGCTGGCTTTGATCATGAGAGGGTAACCGATGCGCTCGGCTTGTTGCTGCAGGGTGGTGTCGTCCTGTGCGCTGCCTTGGTAGCCGGCGATGCACGGGACGCCGGCTTCGAGCATGGCGAGTTTGGATTGGCGTTTGCTGCCCATCAGTTCGATGGCCTCGACGCTGGGGCCGATGAAGGTCAGGTTGGCGTGTTGGCAGGCGCGGGCGAAATGGGGGTTTTCGGAGAGGAAGCCGTAGCCGGGGTGGATGGCGTCGGCGCCTGTGCGTTTGGCGGCGTTTATGATGGTTTCTATGTTCAGGTACGACTGGTGGACTGGGGAGGGGCCGATGTGGACGGCTTCGTCGGCCATTTGGACGTGTAGGGCTTGGGTGTCGGCGTCGCTGTAGACCGCGACCGTGCGGTAGCCCAGGGCTTGGGCGGTGCGTTGGATGCGGCAGGCGATTTCGCCGCGGTTGGCGATCAGGATTTTGGTGAACTTTGGCATTTTCTGCTCCGGGTACATATCCGTTATTTAGGTAACGGCCACAATTGGTTCCGCTCTTACAGCGGGTCACTTTTGGAAAGGCCCA
Source organism: Pseudomonas sp. RA_15y_Pfl1_P11 (assembly GCF_963970975.1). NCBI lineage: Bacteria > Pseudomonadati > Pseudomonadota > Gammaproteobacteria > Pseudomonadales > Pseudomonadaceae > Pseudomonas > Pseudomonas sp. RA_15y_Pfl1_P11. The sequence goes on along the minus strand of NZ_CAXAOY010000008.1, from coordinate 112,826 downwards.
AAAGTAACCAAAAGGCCTTCGCCCCAACACTCGGCACCTCGCCTAGGCTCGGTGTGCCCGAACGAAGGCTTTGGAGCGTGGGCCGCCGCGATGGGCCCTCCTTGGCCCAGCGCGGCTAACCCGGCGTCCTGCCGGGTTACCCACGCTCCAAAGCCTGCGTTCGGCCAGCGTGTTTGACGGGGCGCCTGAGATCAAAATCAAAAGCACGGCGGCCTGACAGCCGGCCTGAGTGGTGTAGATCAAAAGCGCAGTTGTGGGGGCTGGGTTGAACCAGGCTCCCACATTTGGAATGCATTCCCCTGTGGGAGCTGGCTTGTCGGATCGCCGCACCGCTGCGAAGGCGTTATCTGCACCACCCCGGCTTGCGCTTCTGCACAAACGCCTGCGTCCCCTCAATCCCTTCCTCGCTCCTCACCGCCTCGGCAAACCACTGCGCGCCTCGATCCAGCACAGCCTCAAGCGGCTCATCGACACTGGCCAGCATCAGGGATTTGGTCCGCCCATTCGCCCCCGGCGCGCACCGCAGCACTTGCCCCAATACCTCATCCAAGCGCTCTGCCAACGCCTGCGGGTCGCGCTCGGTGAAGTGCACGACGCCCAGCCGCTGCGCTTCCACACCATCAAACCGCGCCGCCGTCAGCGCCAGTCGCCGCGCTTGGGTCAGGCCAATGCGCTTGACCACAAACGGTGCGATTTGCGCCGGCAACAATCCCAGGCTGGTCTCCGGCAATCCGAATTGCGCCTGGTGGTCCGCAATCGCAATATCACTCACACACGCCAGCCCGAACCCACCGCCCAGCACCGCGCCTTGCAGCACCACGATCACTACTTGCGGCACCGCTTCCACTTCTTGCAGTAACGTGCCAAACGCTCGATTCAGCGCCTGTAGTTGGTTGTCCGCAGTGACTAGGTCCTTCACATCGGCCCCGGCGCAGAAATGTCCGCCCGCGCCGCTGATTACCAGCGCGCGCACCTGGCCGTCCAGTTGTGCCACTACGGCGCGCAGTTCGTTGACCATCTCCAGGCTCATCGCATTGCGGCTTTCCGGTCGGTTGAGGGTGATGTGCAGCACGCCGTTGTGCGGTTCCAGCAGCAAGGTATTCATGATTTTTTGCCCGGCAGGGTGCCCATCAGTTTGCAGATGATGCCCAGCATGATTTCGTCGGCGCCGCCGCCAATCGACACCAGCCGCACATCGCGGTATGCGCGCGCTACCGGGTTGTCCCACATAAAGCCCATGCCGCCCCAGTATTGCAGGCAACTGTCGCTGACTTCGCGGCCCAGACGCCCGGCCTTGAGCTTGGCCATGGAGGCCAGGCGCGTTACGTCCTGGCCTTTGATGTATTGCTCGGTGGCCTGGTAGACCAACGCGCGCAAGCATTCGATTTCGGTGGACAGTTCGGCCAGGCGAAAGTGGATGACTTGGTTGTCGATCAGCGCCTTGCCGAAGGTCTGGCGTTCTTTGCAGTAGTCGATGGTGCTGTCGATGCAATGTTCCAGGCCCTTGATCATATTGGCCGCGCCAAACAGGCGCTCTTCCTGGAACTGCAGCATCTGCATCATGAAGCCTGCGCCTTCGTGGCCGATGCGGTTGCGCTGGGGTACGCGCACGTTGTCGAAAAACACCTGCGCGGTCTCGGAGCTGTGCATGCCGAGTTTTTCCAGGGGCGGGCTGACGCTGATGCCGGGGGTGTTCATCGCCAGCATGATCAGTGATTTGTTGATGTGCGGTTTGTCGTCGGAGGTGTTGGCCAGCAGGCAGATGAAATCGGCGCTGGGCGAGTTGGTGATCCACATTTTGCTGCCGTTGATCACGTAGTCGTCGCCGTCTTTGCGCGCATGGGTCTTGAGCCCGGCCACGTCGGAACCGGCGCCGGTTTCCGAGACGCCGATGCAGCCGACCTGTTCGCCGCTGATGGCCGGGCGGAGGAATTCGTCGCGCAGTTCATCGGAGCCGAAGCGGGCGAGGGCGGGGGTGCACATGTCGGTTTGCACGCCGATGGACATGGGGATACCGCCGCAACGGATGGTGCCGAACTCTTCGGCGGCGACGATAGAGTAGCTGTAGTCCAGGCCCATGCCGCCGAATGTCTCCGGTTTGGAAATGCCCAGCAGGCCGAGGTCGCCAGCCTTGCGGAAGATCTCGTGGATGGGAAAGCGGCCGGCTTTTTCCCATTCATCCACATGGGGGTTGATCTCGCGGTCGACGAAGGCACGCACGGTGCGGCGCAGTTCCTGGTGTTCCTGGGTGAAGATCATTTTTCTTGTTCTCCTGATCGCGACGCGCAGCGTCCCGGCGAAATTTAGAGACGCGCTACACCGAAAGTATTGGCTTGCAACTCACGCACCTCGGCCTCGTGGCAGGTATCCAGCAAAAAGCCCAGCAAGGTCCGCGTATCCCGTGGATCAATCAGCCCGTCGTCCCACAGGTTGGCGCTGCCGTACAGCGCGGTGGACTGGCTGTCGAGCTTCTGCGCGGTGACCTGCTCCAACATATCCAGCACCTTGGGGTCCGGCACCAGGCCGTCCTTCAACTGCTTGGCCTCGGTGACAATCCGCAGCACCTTGCCTGCCTGCGCGCCACCCATGACCGCCGTGCGGCTGTTGGGCCAGGCGAAGATAAAGCGCGGGTCCAGGCCGCGGCCGCACATCGCGTAGTTGCCGGCGCCATAAGAGCCGCCCACCACCACCGTGAGTTTAGGCACGCGGGCATTGGCCACCGCCTGGATCATCTTTGCGCCGTGTTTGATCACACCTTGTTGTTCCGACTCGGTGCCCACCATGAAACCGGTGGTGTTGTGAAGGAACAGCAGCGGTGTGCGGCTTTGGTCGCAGAGCTGGATGAATTGCGCGGCCTTGCTCGCGCCCTTCGGCGTGATGGGGCCGTTGTTGCCGATCACACCGACGGCGCGGCCCTGGATGTGCAGGTGGCCGCAGAGGGTGTGGGCGTCGAACTCGCCTTTGAATTCGAGGAACTGCGAGCCGTCTGCCAGGCGCGCGAGGATTTCGCGCACGTCGTAGGGTTTTTTCGGGTCATCGGGGATCAGGCCCAGCAGTTCTTCGATGGGGTACAGCGGGTCTGCGAAGGCGCGTTTCGGCGCCAGCGGCAGGCGATCGTCCCAAGGCAACAGGCTGACAATCTCACGTGCGATGCGAACGCCATCGGCGTCATTTTCCGCCAAGTATTCGGCGGTGCCGGCCGTTTGTGCGTGCATCTCGGCGCCGCCCAGTTCTTCATCGGTCGCCACTTCGCCGGTCGCGGCTTTAAGCAGCGGCGGGCCGGCGAGGAACAGTTTGGCCCGGCCGCGCACCACCACCACGTAATCCGACAGCCCCGGCTGATACGCACCGCCCGCCGTGGCCGAGCCATGCACCACGGTGATCTGCGGCAAGCCCATGGCCGACATGCGCGCCTGATTGGCAAAGCTGCGCGCGCCCTCGACGAAAATCTCGGCGGCATAGTTGAGGTTGGCACCGCCGCTCTCGGCGAGGGTCACCACCGGCAGTTTGTTCTCCATGGCGATCTGTTGCAGGCGCAGGGATTTCTTCAAGCCCGTGGGGGAGATGGTGCCGCCCTTGATCGCGCTGTTATTGGCCACCACCAGCATGCGCACGCCGCTGACGTAGCCGATCCCGGCGATCAACCCACCGCCGGCGGCGCTGCCGTCCTTGTCGTCGTGCAGCTTGTAGCCGGCCAGGCTGGCCAGCTCCAGAAACGGCGCGCCGGGGTCCAGCAAAAGGTTGAGGCGCTCGCGGGGCAGCAGTTGGCTGCGCTTGTCGAACTTGGGCTTGGCGTCCTGTGCCTTGCTCAGCAGGGTGTGTTCCAGTTCGCGCACGTGAGCGATGGCGGCGAGCATGGCTTCGCGGTTCTGCGCGAACGGTGGGCTGTGGGTATCGATCAGGGATTCAATCACTGGCATGGCTTATTTCTCCGCCTTGAGCACATCCGGCAGGTAGGCGCGGTGGAAGCCGTTGAACGGTTCGCTCGGCGGTTGCGCCTTGTGCAACGGCCAGGCGCGGCTGCCGAGGCTGGCGGCGCCGTCGATGCGCAGGGTGCTACCGCTGATAAAGGCGGCGGCGGGGCTGAGCAGGAAGACAATGGCCGCGCTGACTTCCGACTCGGTGCCGATGCGCTTGAGCGGCACATGTTCGCGCAGGGTTGGAATCACTGCCTTGAAGGCGCCTTCGTAGGTGTCCATGCCGCTGGAAGCGATCCAGCCCGGCGCGACGGCGTTGACTCGCACGCCGGCACAACCCCACTCAACGGCGGCGGTCTTGGTGAAGTTGTCCATGCCGGCGCGCGCCGCGCCCGAGTGGCCCATGCCGGGCATGCCGCCCCACATGTCCGCGAGCATGTTGACGATGGCACCACCATGCTTGCTCATGGATTGGTTGAACACTTCACGGGCCATCAGGAAACCGCCGACCAGGTTGGTGCGCAGCACGGTTTCAAAGCCTTTCTGGTTGATCGAGGCCAACGGTGACGGGTACTGGCCGCCGGCGTTGTTTACCAAGCCGTGGACCTCGCCGTGTTCGTTCAGGATCTGGCTGACCAGCGTCTTCACGGCTTCTTCATCACGAATGTCGCAGGCCTGCCAATGAGCGATGCCACCGTCTTCAGCGATTTCCGCTGCGACCGCTTGCAGCTTTTCCGGCTTGCGTCCCACCATAATCACCTGGGCGCCCAAGGCTGCCAATTCGTGTGCAGTGCAACGGCCAATCCCGCTGCCACCGCCGGTGACAATCACGGTCTGCCCCTGGAACAGGTCGGCTTTGAAGATCGAGTCGAAGGCCACGGCAACGCTCCTGTTATACAAGTTGATCGGCTATGTGCTGCGGCACCGCAATCGGGATTTCCAGCAGTTGCTGGGCGAAGGCTTTACCTTGCGGGTCAATGCGCAGGCTGGCGATGCCGCCACCACCGAGTGCGTTTTCCAGCAAAAAGTTGAGGCTGTGGCTGCCGGGCAAATACCAGCGCTCGACGCGGGCATGAACGGGATCCAGTACGTGGCCCATCCAATCGACAATCACCTGCGGGGTCAGCGCTTCGGCGATCCACGGCAGGTAGTCGGGATCGCGGGCGATCACGCCGATATTGCTGTGGTTACCCTTGTCGCCGGAGCGCGCCACGGCCAGTTTCACCAAGGGCACGCTGGCGTCGGCAAGGCCTTGGGGTTTGGGTGGGGCGATCGGCGCAGCGTGCAGGGTAGGGGCGTTGGCAATCGGCAGTGCGCAGGTGTGGCGTCCGCTCCGGAGGTCGATTTCCAGTTCGCAAACGGATTTGTCGATCAAGAACGAAAACAGCCGAATCAGCGGATACACCGTTGGCCGCCCGCCGACGATGCCGGTCAGCCCTGGCGCCATGCCGGTGGCTGCCTGGGCAATCTCGCGGGCGAACAGCACCAGCGCCTGTTTACTGGGGTGTCGCACCGCCAATTTCACCACCACTTCGCGGCAGTCCTGGCGCATCGCATGGGCGCCATAAGTCGCTTCGCTGCCCAGCAGTTCCATATTCACCTCGGTATAGGGCGCCCAGCCGCGTTGGCTGAACAGCTCCGAGGTTTTGTTGATGATCGCCTGGCCGACCCGTTCGGCCTTGGCCACCGCATCGATCCCGGCGATCAGGCAACTGGCGGTGCAGCGAAAACCCTCCGGGTAGGTGGCGCTGACTTTGTACTGGGCGGTTGGGGGCGAGCCCTTGGCGCCATGCAGGCGTACCTGGTTCTTACCTTGCTGCTGCAATTTGACCTGGCTGAAATCGCAGATTACATCCGGTAGCAGGTAGGCATGCGGATCGCCGATTTCATACAGCAACTGTTCGGCCACGCTGAGTTCGCTGATCAGCCCACCGCTGCCGTCGACTTTACTCACAATAAACTGGCCGTCGTCGCTGACGTCTACGATAGGAAAACCGATGTGCTCGTAGTCCGGTACCGCGCGCCAATCGGTAAAATTGCCGCCGGTGCACTGCGCGCCGCATTCGATGATATGCCCGGCCAGTGCGGCCTGGGCGAGGCGGTCGTAATCCTGCCAGGACCAGTTGAACTCATGCACCAACGCCGCGCTGACCACCGCGCTGTCCACCACGCGGCCGGTAATGACGATGTCCGCGCCCAATGCCAGCGCCTGTGCAATGCCCGGTGCGCCGAGGTAGGCATTGGCGGACAGGCACATCGGCGGTAGCGGTGCGCCATTGAACATATCGGTGATGCCGTGCAGCTGCTTGAGCTGGGGTTGCAGGTCATCGCCCAGTAGCACGGCGATGTTCAGTTCAACGCCCGCCTTGTCACAGGCTGCTTGCAGAGCGGCGGCGCAGGCCTGGGGGTTGATGCCGCCAGCGTTGCTGATCACACGGACGCCCTGGCGTTGGATATCGCCCAGCAACGGCGTGAGCACCTCGACAAAATCCGTCGCGTAGCCGGCCTGGGGATCTTTCATCCGCGCACCGGCCAGGATCGACATCGTGACTTCCGCCAGGTAGTCGAAGACCAGGTAATCCAGCTCACCGCCGTGCACCAACTGCGCGGCAGCGGTACAGGTGTCGCCCCAGAAGGCGCTGGCGCAGCCGATACGAACCGTCTTGCTCATGAGAAATCCTTCCTCGAATGGCTGCTAGCGAGCCTACCAAGCAAGCGCTTGGTTTGTAAACTCCGTTCACAAGTTTTAGCCAAGCGCTTGCTTGGGTGGCCGTCACGGCCTAAATTGCCGGCCAAGACGTCCGTGGAAGTAGAGGAGAGAGGCATGGATGAGCATAAAGCCCTGCGGGTGATGCGCACCATGATCGACGGCGGCCAATTGACCGACCCCGAAAGCGCTCGTGGCAAGCTGCTGCAAACGGCGGCCCACCTGTTTCGCAACAAGGGTTTCGAGCGCACCACCGTGCGCGACCTGGCCAGCGCAGTGGGCATCCAGTCCGGCAGCATCTTTCATCACTTCAAGAGCAAGGACGAGATCCTGCGCGCAGTGATGGAAGAAACCATCCACTACAACACCGCGATGATGCGCGCTTCTCTTGAGGAAGCTACCGACGTACGCGAACGTGTGTTGGCGCTGATCCGCTGCGAATTGCAGTCGATCATGGGCGGCAGCGGCGAGGCGATGGCGGTGCTGGTATATGAATGGCGCTCGCTGTCGGCTGAAGGCCAGGCTGAGGTGTTGGCCCTGCGCGATGTGTACGAGGCGCTGTGGCTGCAAGTACTGGGCGAGGCCAAGGACGCCGGCTATATCCGTGGCGATGTGTTTATCACCCGGCGCTTTCTGACCGGCGCTTTGTCCTGGACCACCACTTGGTTCCGCGCCGAGGGCAGCATGACGCTCGAGCAATTGGCCGAAGAAGCCATGCTGATGGTTTTGAAAGCCGATTAAGGTGCAAGGCATTAATTTGCCGGTGAAAAGTTGTCTCGCCAGACAAAAACGCCTAGCTTATCGCCATCAGAGTGTTGAACGGTGTGTGCCTTGATGTTTTCGCCATGGCGGCTGGCTGCAGGACTAACTTTTTGGGCAGTGGGCACCGCGTGGTGTATGCCGGCTTCGGCTGCCCAATTGGTAAGGATTGGCGCGGCGCATTTCCCGCCGTACACCGTGCGTCCGGAGCAGGGCGCTGACACCGGTTTGCTGCCGCAACTGGTCGAGGCCTTGAACGCCTCGCAGACCGACTATCAATTTGTGCTGGTGCCCACCTCAATTCCTCGACGTTTTCGCGATTTCGAGCAGGGTCGGATTGATATGGCCATCTTCGAAAACCCCGACTGGGGCTGGCAGGAGATCACCCACACAACAGTCGACATGGGCCTGGAAGACGCGGAAATTTTCGTCGCCCAACGTGAGCCCGGTCGCGATCAGGCCTATTTCGCTGACCTGAACGGCAAGCATTTGGCGGTCTTCAGCGGTTACCACTACGCCTTCGCAAACTTCAACCCCGATCCCAAGTACATGGCAGAGCACTTCAACGCCACGTTGACCTACTCCCATGACAGCAACCTGTTGATGGTCGCGCGCGGGCGGGCCGACATCGCCTTGGTGACCCGTTCGTACCTGAGTGATTTCATGGTGCGCAATGCGGACATGGCCGGGCAGTTCCTGGTGTCAGAGCGTATCGACCAGGTGTATCACCACTACGCGTTGCTGCGCCCCAAAGCGCCGATCACGGGGCAAGCGTTTTCCGCGTTGCTCAAGCGCTTGCGCGAAAATGGCGAGATGTTGAAGATTTTCGAGCCGTATCGGATTGATGTCATGCCGATACCCTGACAGGCGCAACGCAGATCAAAACTGTGGGAGCTGGCTTGCCAGCTCCCACATTGTTTACAGCGGCGCTGTCAGACCCGCCGCGCAAACGTATCGCTGTGGTTGCCCGACACCTTGCGGCAATGCACCAGCGCATCCCGAATCATGAAATTCACCAAGGTCGGCGATACGCCGAGTTCCTTGGCGATATCCTTTTGCGGCACGCCATGCAGGCGGTACATCTCGAACGCGTAGCGGGTGCGCTGCGGCAACTCCGTCAGGGCGTCGGCGATGTTTTCCAGGGTGTTGAAATTGATGTGCGAGGTTTCCGTTGAAGCGCCGTGAATGACCACATTCAAGCCTTCCTCTTCGGTGCCTGAGTATTTGAGCTCCAGGGCCTGCTTGCGGTAGTGATCTATCGCCAGGTTGCGCACGATCTGGAACAGATAGCTGAGCTGGGCCTTGAACGATGAGGTGATCGTCGGCGCCGACTGCAGGCGGAAGTAGGCATCCTGCACTACGTCTTCGGCCCGGGAGCGGCACCCGGTAATACGTGCCGCAATCTTCACCAGAATCAGTCGATTATCGACGAACGCCTGGAGAAGCGGTGAGTTGCACCTGCCTGTGGATACTTGTTCCGTCATGGAAATCACCTTGTCGCAAAAGAGGTTAGGGGAGGGCGTCCTTGCTGAGGCCTCCTACACATCGGGCAACAAATTATGATGAATGATAATGATTGTCAAATGAGAAGGCGAACTAATCTTATGCGTTCTTGTTAGGTGTGAACCGCGTCTCGCTTGTACCCGACGACTAATTATTTGCCGGCGCCGTCCGTTCTTCTGGGTGACAGGTCCGTTAGTAAAACGACCAGGGATCAACACCCGCAGGAGGACGAGATGGGTTTGCATCGTGTGCACAGCGTGTTTCAGTTTGGAGTCGTCGCCTGATGAGTACGCCGGCTCGACTGCGCCTGTTCTGCCTGCCTCATTCGGGCGCCAGCGCCATGGTTTACGCGCGCTGGCGCCGGGCCCTGCCGGACTGGTTGCACGTGTGCCCGCTGGAGTTACCCGGGCGTGGCATGCGCATGGATGAACCTTTGCAGCGCGATATCAAAGCCTTGGCCGCACAGCTTGCGGATGAAATCAGCCGCGACTTGAATGGCCCTTATGCCTTGTTCGGCCACAGCCTCGGCGGCCTGCTCGCCTTCGAACTGGCCCACGCGCTGAATGCACGCGATGTGCCTGCGCCGTTGGCGCTGTTCGCCTCCGGTACAGCCGGGCCGGCACGCCGCGACGTCAGCGAATACGCCATCGAAAAGACCGACGAACAACTGATCGCCCGCCTGCGCGAGCTGCAAGGCACCGCCGAAGAAGCCCTGGCCAACCCCGAGTTGATGCAGTTGATGCTGCCAATCCTGCGCGCCGATTTTCTCTTGTGCGGCAGTTTTACCTATGGCGAGCGGGCGCCGCTGGGCATGCCGATTCATGTGTTTGGCGGCAAACAGGACAGCGTGCGCGCCGACCAGTTGCTCGACTGGCAACTCGACGCCGCCAGTGGCTTTTCCCTGGACATGTTCGACGGCCACCACTTCTTCCTCATCCAACATGAAAGCGCCGTGCTGCGCTGCGTGCGGCGCTACGCCGACGAACACCTGGCCCGCTGGCGCAATGGCGCGGCGCGGCAACTGGCCACCGGCTAAAAGCCCCCCCCCCATTCCCGAATTTCCCGCAAGCCGATTTCAGGCAGGAACCCCATGATGGACGCCTTCGAACTTCCCCTAACGCTGGTCCAGTCCCTTCAACGTCGCGCCGTGCAGACGCCGGACCAGGTCGCTCTGCGCTTCCTCGCTGAGTCGGCCGAGCACAGCGTTGTGCTCAGTTACCGCGACCTGGACCTGCGCGCCCGCACCATCGCCGCAGCCTTGCAAGCCAATGCGGACCTGGGCGACCGTGCGGTGCTGTTGTTCCCCAGCGGCCCGGATTACGTCGCGGCGTTCTTTGGTTGCCTGTACGCCGGCGTCATTGCGGTGCCGGCTTACCCGCCGGAGTCGACCCGTCGCCACCATCAGGAACGCCTGCTCTCGATCATCAGCGATGCCGAGCCGCGCCTGCTGCTGACCATCGCCAGCCTCGCCGATGGCCTGGCACAGATCGAAAACGCGCCAATGGTATTGAGCGTCGATACCTTGCAGAGTGCCGGCACTTGGATCGCCCCCGACCTGCACCCCGACGACATCGCGTTCCTGCAATACACCTCCGGCTCCACCGCATTGCCCAAGGGCGTGCAAGTCAGCCATGGCAACCTGGTGGCCAACGAAGTGCTGATCCGTCGCGGCTTTGGCATCGACCTCAACCCGGATGACGTGATCGTCAGCTGGCTGCCGCTGTACCACGACATGGGCCTGATCGGCGGCCTCCTGCAACCGATCTTCAGCGGCGTGCCCTGCGTGTTGATGTCGCCGGCGTACTTCCTCGGTCGGCCATTGCGCTGGCTGGAAGCGATCAGTGAATACGGCGGCACTATCAGCGGCGGCCCGGATTTCGCCTACCGCCTGTGCAGCGAGCGGGTCAGCGAGTCGGCATTGGAACGCCTGGACTTGCGCCAGTGGCGCGTGGCCTATTCCGGCTCCGAACCGATCCGCCTCGACACCCTGGAACGTTTCGCCGAGAAGTTCGCGGCCTGCGGTTTTACCCCGAATAATTTCTTCGCGTCCTACGGCCTGGCCGAAGCGACCCTGTTTGTCGCGGGTGGCATTCGCGGCCATGGCATCCCGGCGCTGCGCGTCGACGAGCAGGCATTGGCTGCCAACCGTGCCGAGCCGGGGCAGGGCAGTGCGATCATGAGTTGCGGCACCAGCCAACCCGAACACGCGGTGCTGATCGCCGACCCGCACACCCTTACCGAACTGGCCGAGAATGAGGTCGGTGAGCTCTGGGCCACCGGCCCGAGCATCGCCCACGGCTACTGGCGCAACCCCGTGGCCACCGCCACTGCCTTCGTGCAACACGCCGGCCGTACCTGGTTGCGTACCGGCGACCTGGGCTTTATCCGCGAAGGCGAGGTGTACATCACCGGCCGCCTGAAAGACTTGCTGATCGTGCGCGGCCATAACCTGTACCCGCAGGACATCGAACAGACCATCGAGCGCGAAGTGGAAGTCGTACGCAAAGGCCGGGTCGCGGCATTCGCAGTGAATGACCAAGGCCTGGAAGGCATCGGCATTGCCGCCGAAATCAGCCGCAGCGTGCAGAAAATCCTGCCGTCCGACGCGCTGATCAAGGCGATCCGCCAAGCCGTCGCCGAGGCGTATCAGGAGGCGCCGAGCGTGGTGGTGCTGCTCAACCCGGGTGCCTTGCCGAAGACCTCCAGCGGCAAGGTGCAACGTGCGGCGTGTGCGCTGCGGTATGTCGATGGCAGCCTCGACAGCTATGCGCAGTTTCCTGATCTGCACGTGCAGGTCAGCGAGGCAGCGTTGGACTCCGAACTGCAAAACCAGATCGCCGCGATCTGGTGCGAACAACTGCACGTCGCGACGGTCGCGGCCGATGACCATTTCTTCCTGCTCGGCGGCAACTCCATCACCGCCACCCAGGTGGTCGCGCGCCTGCGTGAAACACTGGGCCTGGAGCTGAACCTGCGCATGCTGTTCGAAGCGCCAACCCTGGAAGGCTTTGCCGCCAACGTTGCGCAGTTGCAACAGGATGGCGGCGTTGCCCAAGGCGCCATCCAACCCCTGTCACGCCAGGAAGACCTGCCCCAATCCCTTGCGCAAAACCGCCTGTGGATCACTTGGCAACTGGACCCGCACAGCAGCGCCTACACCATCCCCGGCGCCCTGCGCCTGCGCGGCGAGCTGGATGAAGACGCCGTGCGCTTGAGCTTCCAGCAACTGGTCCAGCGCCACGAAGCCCTGCGCACCCGCTTCTACGAACGCGACGGCCAGGCCTTCCAGCGCATCGATGCCAAAGCGGATTTCGAGTTGCAAGTCATCGACCTCAGCGACCTGCCCGTGGCCGAGCGCGACACCCGCGCGCAACGGATTCGCGAAGACGAAGCGCGCACCCAGTTCGACCTGGAAAAAGGCCCGCTGCTGTGGGTGACCCTGGTACGCCTGGACGATGCAGATCACCAGTTGCTGGTGACGCTGCACCACATCATCGCGGATGGCTGGTCGCTGAATATCCTCATCGACGAATTCTCACGCCTGTACGCCGCCGCAACCCAGGGCGAAACCCTTGAGCTGCCGCCGCTGGCCCTGCAATACGCCGACTACGGCCGCTGGCAGCGCCAGTGGCTGGCCGAAGGCGAAGGTCAGCGCCAATTGGCGTATTGGAAAGCGCAACTCGGTGAAGAACATCCAACCTTGAGCCTGGCTACCGACCACCCGCGCTCGGCGCAACACCGGAACAGCGCTTCGCGTCATACCGTACGAACTAGCGTGCACCTCAGCGAGGCGATTCGCCAGACCGCCCAGGCCAACCAATCCACCCCGTTCATGGTGTTACTGGCAGCATTCCAGAGCCTGCTCTACCGCTACAGCGGTCAGCGTGACATCCGCATCGGCGTGCCCAACGCCAACCGTCCGCGCCAGGAAACCCAAGGCCTGGTCGGCTTTTTCATCAACACGCAGGTCATGCGTGCCGAGCTGGACGCTTGTTTGCCGTTCAACGAACTGTTGGCCGCGACTCGCCAAGCTGCGTTGAGCGCCCAGGCCCATCAGGACCTGCCGTTCGAACAACTGCTGGAAGCCTTCCCGCAAGCGCGCGGGCAGGGTCTGTTCCAGGTCATGTTCAACCACCAGCAACGCGACCTCAGCGCCTTGCGCCGTCTGCCGGGCATGCTCGCCGACGAGCTGCCATGGCACAGCCGCGAAGCCAAGTTCGACCTGCAACTGCACAGCGAAGAAGACCGTAACGGGCGCCTGAGCCTGTCGTTCGACTACGCCGACGAAGTGTTTGACAGCGCGACCATCCAGCGCCTGGCCGAGCACTTCATCAACCTGTTGCAAGCCGCGTGTGACCAGCCGCAGCAAGCCATCGGCGACCTCAAGCTGATGCCGGAAGACGAGCAGCAACCGTGGAGTGAAACGCCGTGCGCGCCCGCCCAGCAATGGCTGCCGGAGCTGCTCAACAGACACACCTCGGACAGCACCGCGCTGGTCTGGCAGGGCAGCAGCCTGACCTTCGCCCAATTGCACACTCAGGCCAATCGCCTGGCTCACTACCTGCGTGACAAGGGTGTCGGCCCGGACGTGTGCGTGGCGATCGCCGCCGAGCGTTCGCCGCAACTGCTGATCGGCCTGCTGGCGATCATCAAGGCCGGCGGCGCCTATGTGCCGCTGGACCCGGATTACCCCGCCGAGCGCCTGGCCTACATGCTGGAGGACAGCGGCGTGCATCTGCTGCTGACCCAGACCACGTTGCTGGACCACGTGCCAGTTGCCTGCGGCGTCTGCGTGATTGCAATGGACAGCCTGCACCTCGACAGCTGGCCGACCCAGCCGCCTGGCCTGCACCTGCACGGCGATAACCTCGCCTACGTGATCTACACCTCTGGCTCCACCGGCCAGCCCAAAGGCGTGGGCAATACCCATGCGGCCCTGGCCGAACGCTTGCAGTGGATGCAGGCCACCTATCAACTGAATGACACCGATGTGCTGATGCAAAAGGCACCGATCAGTTTTGACGTGTCGGTGTGGGAATGCTTCTGGCCGCTGATCACCGGTTGCCGCCTGGTGCTGGCCGGCCCTGGCGAGCATCGCGACCCGCACCGTATCGCGCAGTTGGTGCGGGAACACGGCGTGACCACGTTGCACTTTGTGCCGCCGCTGCTGCAGCTGTTTATCGACGAACCGCTGGCCGCCGAATGCACCAGCCTGCGTCGCCTGTTCTCCGGTGGCGAAGCCTTGCCCGCCGAGCTGCGCAACCGCGTCCTGGCGCAGCTACCGGCGGTGCAATTGCACAACCGTTATGGCCCCACCGAAACCGCGATCAACGTGACCCACTGGCACTGCCGCGCGGAGGACGGCGAGCGCTCGCCGATTGGCCGCCCGCTGGGCAATGTGATCTGCCGCGTGCTGGACGATCAGCTCAACCCCGTGCCGCTGGGTGTGCCGGGTGAACTGTGCATCGGCGGTATCGGCCTGGCCCGGGGTTACCTGGGGCGCGCCGGGTTGACGGCTGAGCGTTTTGTCGCCGACCACTCGGGGGCGCGCCTTTATCGCACCGGCGACCGCGTCCGTTGGAGCGCCGAGGGTGTGCTTGAGTACCTGGGCCGTCTCGACCAGCAGGTCAAGCTACGCGGTTTCCGCGTGGAGCCGGAAGAAATCGAAGCGCGCATGCTGGCCCTGAACGGCATCGCCCAAGCCGTGGTGCTGGTGCGTGACACGCAGTTGATCGGCTACTACACCGCCCATGTCGCGCTGGACGAACAGCAGGTGAAAACCGCCCTGGCCGCCGAGCTGCCGGAGTACATGGTGCCCGCGCTGTTGATGCGCCTCGACGCCATGCCCCTGAGCCCCAGCGGCAAGCTGGACCGTCGCGCGTTGCCGGAGCCGGTGTGGCAAACCCGTGAGCACATTGAACCCGAAACCCCCTTGCAGCAGCAGATCGCAGCTATCTGGCGCGAAGTCCTCGGACGGCCGAAAATCGGCCTGGGCGATGACTTCTTCGCCCTCGGCGGCCACTCGTTGCTGGCCACGCAAATCATCTCGCGCACCCGCCAGGCGTGTGACGTCGAGTTGCCGTTGCGCACCTTGTTTGAAGCCAGTGAGCTGGGCGCGTTTGCCGAGCAGGTCGGGCTGATCCAGGCGTCGGGCCTACGCAACCAGCAGACGGCTATTGCTAAGGTCGACCGCAGCCAACCGGTGCCGTTGTCCTATTCCCAGCAGCGCATGTGGTTCCTGTGGCAGATGGAGCCAGACAGCCCGGCCTACAACGTCGGCGGCATGGCGCGCTTGCGTGGCGTGCTCGATGTGGGGCGTTTCGAAGCGGCGTTGCAGGCCTTGATCATGCGTCACGAAACTTTGCGCACCACCTTCCCGAGCGTCGACGGCGTGGCCTATCAAAAGGTCTCGCCGCAGACCGGCTTGCGCATGGATTGGCGGGATTTCTCAGGCCAGAACGAAACCGAGCGCCAGCAGCGTCTGCAGCAGTTGGCTGATCATGAAGCGCACACGCCGTTCAACCTGGAAACCGGGCCGTTGCTGCGTGCCTGCCTGGTCAAGGCTGGCGAGCAGGAACACTACCTGGTGCTGACCCTGCACCACATCGTCACCGAAGGCTGGGCCATGGACATCTTTGCCCGTGAACTCAGCGCGCTGTACGAAGCCTTTATCGACGAGCGCGAATCGCCGCTGGCGCCGTTGCCGGTTCAATACCTGGATTACAGCGTGTGGCAGCGTCAGTGGCTGGAGTCCGGCGAGCGTCAGCGCCAACTCGACTACTGGACCGCGCAACTGGGCACTGAACATCCGCTGCTGGAACTGCCCGGCGACCGCCCACGCCCACCGGTGCAAAGCCACCAGGGTGAACTGTATCGCTTCGACCTCAGCGATGACCTGGCCGCCCGCGTGCGTGCCTTCAATGCCGAGCGCGGCCTGACCCTGTTCATGACCATGACCGCCACCCTGGCCGTGTTGCTCTACCGCTACAGCGGCCAGACCGACCTGCGCATCGGCGCCCCCGTCGCCAACCGTATTCGCCCGGAAAGCGAAGGGCTGATCGGCGCGTTCCTCAACACCCAGGTGCTGCGTTGCCAGCTCAATGGGCAGATGAACGTCGCTGAACTGTTTGAGCACGTGCGCCATACGGTGATCGAAGGCCAGTCCCATCAAGACCTGCCGTTCGACCACCTGGTGGAAGCCCTGCAACCACCGCGCAGTGCGGCGTACAACCCGCTGTTCCAGGTGATGTGCAACGTGCAGCGCTGGGAGTTCCAGCAAAGCCGCCAACTGGCCGGCATGACTGTCGAGTACCTGGCCAACGATGCCCGCGCGACCAAGTTCGACCTCAATCTGGAAGTCACCGACCTCGACCATCGCCTGGGTTGCTGCCTGACCTACAGCACCGACCTGTTCGACGAACCGCGTATTGCGCGTATGGCCGGACATTGGCGCAACCTGCTGGAAGCCTTGATCGCCAATCCGCAGCGGCGCCTCAGCGAGTTGCCGTTACTGACGGCCGCCGAACAGCACGCGTTGCAGGACAGCCTGGGCGCCGAAGCAGGCGAGCACCGCCTTGATCAGTGCATTCATCAACTGTTCAGCCAGCAAGCGGCAGCCCGTGGCGATGCACCGGCGCTGACCTTTGCCGGCGTTAGCCTCAGCTATCGTGAGCTCGATGCCCGCGCTAACCGCCTGGCCTGGATGCTGCGCGAGCGTGGCGTCGGCCCGCAGGTGCGCGTCGGCCTGGCGCTGCCGCGTTCCCTGGAAATGGTCATCGGCCTGCTGGCGATCCTCAAGGCCGGAGGCGCCTACGTGCCGTTGGACCCGGAATACCCGCTGGACCGCTTGCACTACATGATCGAAGACAGCGGCATCGGCCTGCTGCTCAGCGATGCGGCGATGTTTGAAGCCCTCGGCGAGTTGCCTGCAACCGTGGCGCGCTGGTGCCTGGAAGATGACGCGCCGCTGCTTGCCAACTACCCGTCCGACGCGTTGCCGTTTATCAGCCTGCCGCAACACCAGGCGTACCTTATCTACACCTCCGGCTCCACCGGCAAGCCCAAGGGCGTGGTGGTGTGCCACGGTGAAATCGCCATGCATTGCACGGCGGTGATCGCGCGTTTCGGCATGCGCGCCGACGACTGTGAACTGCACTTCTATTCGATCAACTTCGACGCCGCCACCGAGCGTTTGCTGGTGCCGCTGCTCAGCGGGGCCCAGGTGGTATTGCGTGCCCAGGGCCAGTGGGACGCGCAAGAAATCTGCGCGCTGATCCGCACCCATCGCATCACTGTCCTGGGCTTCACGCCGAGCTACGGCAGCCAGCTGGCGCAGTGGCTGGCGACCCAGCAGCAGACCTTGCCGGTGCGCATGTGCATCACTGGCGGCGAAGCGCTGACGGGTGAGCATTTGCAGCGCATCCGCGCAGCGTTCCAGCCCGAGATGTTCTTCAACGCCTACGGCCCGACCGAAACCGTAGTGATGCCGCTGGCGAGCCTCGCGCCCGAACAGTTGGAGGAGGGCGCTGCAAGCGTGCCAATCGGCAGCATCATCGGTGACCGCGTGGCCTATATTCTCGACGCCGATCTGGCGTTGGTGCCGCAAGGTGCGACCGGCGAGCTGTACGTCGGCGGCGCCGGTTTGGCCCAGGGGTATCACCAGCGCCCGGGCATGACGGCGGAGCGCTTCGTTGCGGATCCGTTTGCTACGCACGGTGGGCGGCTATACCGCACCGGCGACCTGGTGCGCCAGCGCGCTGATGGCCTGGTGGAGTACCTGGGGCGTATCGACCATCAGGTGAAGATTCGCGGTTTCCGTATTGAACTGGGCGAGATCGAAACCCGCCTGCTGGAGCACGACGGCGTGCGCGAAGCGGTGGTGCTCGCGCTGGATTCGCCAAGCGGCAAACAGTTGGTGGCGTACCTGGTCAGCGACGCAGACCACGGCGCGTTGCGCGACGCGCTCAAGGCCCACCTCAAGGCGCAGCTGCCGGACTACATGGTGCCCGCGCACTTGATCGTGCTGGACAGTATGCCGCTGACCGCCAACGGCAAACTCGACCGCCGTGCCTTGCCGCAACCCGACCCTGAGGCCAATCGCCAACAGTACGTGGCGCCCCGCAATGAGCTGCAAAGCACATTGGCGGCGATCTGGTGCGCAGTGCTGAATGTGCAGCAAGTCGGTCTGGACGATAACTTCTTTGAACGGGGCGGCGACTCGATCCTGTCGATCCAGGTGGTCAGCCGTGCGCGGCAAGCGGGCATTCACTTCAGCCCGCGCGACTTGTTCCAGCACCAGACCGTGCAAACCCTGGCCGCTGTCGCCACGCGCGCTGAGCACATCAGCGCTGAGCAAGGCGTGCTGACGGGCAGCTCGGGCCTGACGCCGATCCAGCACTGGTTCTTCGACACCGAGATCCCGCAGCGTCAGCACTGGAACCAGGCGCTGCTGCTCAAACCGCTGCAACTGCTTGACCCGCACCGCCTTGAGCAAGCGCTGCTGGCGGTACTGGAACACCACGACGCCCTGCGCCTGAGCTTCACCCGACGCGACGCGCAATGGCACGCCGAACACCTCGCCGTACCGCAGGGTGGTGTGTTGATGCAGGCGCAAGTGCGCGACATGGACGCGTGCATTGCGCTGTTCAGCGACACCCAGCGCAGCCTCGACCTGGCACACGGCCCGTTGCTGCGCGCCTTGCTCGTGGAGGGTCCCGAGGGCCAGCAGCGCCTGTTGATCGCTATCCATCACTTGGTGGTGGACGGCGTGTCATGGCGTGTATTGCTCGAAGACTTGCAAAGCGTTTACCGCCAACTGAGCGACGGCCAATCCGTCAGCCTGCCAGCCAAGACCAGTGCGCTACGTGACTGGGCCGCGCGTTTGCAGGCCTACGCCGGCAGCGAATCCCTGCGCGAAGAGCTGAGCGTCTGGCAGCACCAACTGGCCGGCCCGCAGGCCGCACTGCCGGTGGCACGCCCGCAAGGTTTGCTGCGCAACCGCGACGCCGACACCGTCAGCGTGCGCCTGGATGCCGAACACACCCGACAACTGCTGCAACAGGCCCCGAGCACCTACCGCACCCAGGTCAACGACTTGCTGCTGACCGCGTTGGCGCGAGTGTTGTGCCGCTGGAGTGGTCACGCTTCGGCGCTGATCCAGCTGGAAGGCCACGGCCGCGAAACCCTGTTCGATGAGGTCGACCTGACCCGCAGTGTCGGCTGGTTCACCAGTGCCTATCCATTGCGCCTCACCCCGCAAGCCGGGCAGGGCGATTCCATCAAGGCGATCAAGGAACAACTGCGTGCCGTGCCGCATAAAGGCTTGGGTTATGGCGTGCTGCGTTACCTGGCGGATGACCTGTGCAAGCAGACCATGGCCGCACTGCCGAGCGCGCCGATCACGTTCAACTACCTCGGCCAGTTCGACCAGAGCTTTGGCGCTGATGCACTGTTCCACCCGCTGGATGAGTCCGCGGGCCTGGCCCATGATCCGGATGCGCCGTTGCCCAACGAGTTGAGCGTCGACAGCCAGGTGTACGGCGGCGAACTGGTGCTGCGCTGGACTTTCAGTCGTGAGCGCTTTGATCAGCACACCATTCGCGAATTGGCCGATGCGTATCTGGCCGAACTGCACAGCCTGGTCGCGCATTGCCTTGAGGACACCGCCGGCGGCCTCACGCCGTCCGACTTCCCGCTGGCGCACCTGACCCAGTCACAACTCGACAGCTTGCCGGTACCGGCCAGTGCCATCGAAGACGTTTACCCGCTGACCCCGATGCAGGAGGGCCTGCTGCTGCACACCCTGCTGGAGCCGGGCACCGGCCTTTACTACATGCAAGACCGCTACCGCATCAACAGCGCGTTGGACCCGGAGCGTTTTGCCCAGGCCTGGCAAGCGGTGATCGCCCGCCACGAAGCCTTGCGCGCCTCATTCTGCTGGAACGTTGGCGAAGACATGCTGCAAGTGATCCACAAACCGGGCAGTACGCCGGTCGAGTACCTGGACTGGAGCGGCGATCCGGAAAGCGAACAGGAGCCGCGCCTGCAAGCCTTGCTCAAGCATGAGCGCGAAGCCGGTTTCGATCTGCTCAACCAGCCGCCGTTCCACCTGCGCCTGATCCGCGTCGGCGAAGCGCGTTACTGGTTCATGATGAGCAACCACCACATCCTCATCGATGCCTGGTGCCGTTCGTTGCTGATGAATGACTTCTTCGAGATCTACATGGCCCTCGGCGAAGGCCGCGACGCGCAACTGGCCACGCCACCGCGCTACCGCGACTACATCGCCTGGCTGCAACGCCAGAACCTGAATGAGGCACGCCAGTGGTGGCAGCAGAACCTGCAAGGCTTCGAACGCACCACGCCGATCCCGAGCGACCGGCCGTTCCTGCGTGAGCACGCGGGCCACAGCGGCGCCATGGTGGTGGGCGACTGCTACACCCGCCTCGACGCCCGCGACGGTGCGCAACTGCGCGAACTGGCGCAGGCGCATCAACTGACCGTCAATACCTTCGCCCAGGCTGCCTGGGCCCTGGTACTGCGCCGTTTGAGCGGGGATCGTGACGTGCTGTTTGGCGTTACTGTGGCCGGCCGCCCGGTGGAAATGCCAGAGATGCAACGCACCGTTGGCCTGTTCATCAACAGCATCGCGCTGCGGGTGAAACTGCCCGAGTATGACCAGCGTTGCAGCGTGCGCCAGTGGTTGAGCGGCCTGCTCGACAGCAATATGCAGCTGCGCGAGTACGAATACCTGCCGCTGGTGACGATCCAGGAACACAGCGAATTGCCCAAGGGCCAGCCGCTGTTCGACAGCCTGTTCGTGTTCGAAAACGCCCCGGTGGACGTCTCGGTGCTGGACCGCGCGCAAAGCCTGAATGCCACCTCGGATTCCGGCCGTACCCACACCAACTTCCCGCTGACGGCCGTGTGTTATCCGGGCGACGACCTCGGTTTGCATCTGTCCTATGACCAGCGTTACTTCGACGAAACCACCGTGCAAGGCATGCTTGGCGAGTTCAAGCGCCTGCTGCTGGCGCTGGTGCAGGGCTTCCATGGCGACATGGCTGAACTGCCGCTGATTGGCGAGCAGGAGCGCGAGTTCCTGGTGGAGGGCTGCAACCAGAGCGAACACGACTACCCGCTGGAGCGCAGCTACGTCGAGCTGTTCGAAACGCAGGTGGCCGCGCATCCGCAGCGCGTCGCCGCCAGTTGCCTTGGTCAGCAATGGACCTACGACGAGTTGAACCGGCGCAGTAACGGCCTGGGCCACGCGCTGATTGCGGCGGGCGTGGGCGCTGATCAACCGGTGGCGTTGCTGGCCGAGCGTAACCTTGATTTGCTCGGCATGATCATCGGCAGCTTCAAGGCGGGGGCCGGCTACCTGCCGCTGGACCCCGGCCTGCCGCGCCAGCGGCTGAGCCGCATTCTTGACCTGAGCCGCACACCGTTGCTGGTGTGCACCGAGGCCAGTCGCGAGCAGGCCATCGAGTTGCTCGAAGGCTTCGACTGCCAGTTGCTGGTGTGGGAGGAAATCCCTGCGCGTGGCGAAAACCCAGGTGTCTACAGCGCCCCGGACAACCTCGCCTACGTGATCTACACCTCGGGCTCCACCGGCCTGCCCAAAGGCGTGATGGTCGAACAGCGCGGCATGCTCAATAACCAGTTGAGCAAGGTGCCGTACCTGGCCTTGAGCGATGCCGATGTGATTGCGCAAACTGCGTCGCAGAGCTTCGATATTTCCGTGTGGCAATTCCTCGCTGCACTGCTGTTCGGCGCACGGGTGGATATCGTGCCGAATACGATTGCCCATGATCCCCAAGGCTTGCTCGCCCATGTGCAGGCCCAAGGCATCACCGTGCTGGAAAGCGTGCCGTCCCTGATCCAGGGCATGCTGGCCCAGGACCTTATCAGCCTGGACGGCCTGCGCTGGATGCTACCCACCGGGGAAGCCATGCCGCCGGAGCTGGCGCACCAATGGCTGCTGCGTTACCCGCAGATTGGTTTGGTGAACGCCTACGGCCCAGCGGAATGCTCGGACGATGTGGCGTTCTACCGTGTCGACCTGGCGTCTACCCGTGGCACTTACCTGCCGATTGGTACGCCCACCGACAACAACCGTTTGTACCTGTTGGACGGTGCACTGGAGTTGGTGGCCCAAGGCGCTGTGGGCGAGTTGTGCGTCGCCGGTACGGGCGTCGGTCGCGGTTACGTCGGCGACCCGCTGCGCACCGCCACGGTTTTTGTGCCCAACCCCTTCGGCGCACCGGGCGAACGCCTCTACCGCACCGGCGACCTGGCGCGGCGTCGCAGCGATGGCGTGCTGGAATACGTCGGGCGTATCGACCACCAAGTGAAGATTCGCGGCTACCGTATCGAACTGGGCGAAATCGAAGCGCGCCTGCACGAGCAACCGCAAGTGCGCGACGCGGCGGTCGGCGTGCAGGAGAGCGTCAACGGCAAGCATCTGGTTGGCTACCTCGTTGCCGCAGACGAAGCGCTCAACCCAAGCGAACGCCTCGACCGCATCAAGCAACGCCTGCGCGCCGAGTTGCCGGAATACATGGTGCCGCTGCACTGGCTGTGGCTCGACCGCCTGCCGCACAACGCCAACGGCAAACTTGACCGCAACGCCCTGCCGGCCCTGGAGATCGGCCAGTTGCACAGCCAGGACTACCTGGCGCCACGCAACGAACTGGAAACCACCTTGGCCGCGATCTGGGCCGAGGTGCTGAAAGTCGAACGGGTCGGGCTGCAGGACAACTTCTTCGAACTGGGCGGGCATTCGTTGCTGGCGACGCAGATTGCCTCGCGGGTACAGAAAACCTTGCAGCGGGATGTACCGCTAAGGGCGATGTTCGAGTGCAGCACGGTGGCGGAGTTGGCTGGATATATCGAAGGGCTGGCGGGGAATGAGATCAGTGCGCAGAAGGTGGAGCGGTTGAGTGATTTGATGGCGGAGTTGGAGGGGTTGTGAGGGGGCCGTTTGTCAGAACTGTCAGATCTGACAGTAGGCTAGTGGGCTCACACGAGGTTTAGATAACTATTGTTTCCTGGCCTGCAGAGGCGGGCCGGGTGGTTATCTTTCCTTGGATGGGAGTGCCGATCGTGGCTAAACCGACTAAACCAAACACAACAGGCTCAGCGAATGCAACGGCTCCGGGCCGGGGCAGCTCGGCCGTCGTTCCCAAAAAACCAGCCAACCAATACCTGTTGCCGACCGTAAAGAACGCCACGACTAACAACACGTTGTATCCGATAGATGCAACGGCGGGGGCGACGGTGACGTGCCCGTCAGCGATTCCGGCAGGCACTCAAATTACGCTGAGCGTGGCGATCAAGGGCCAAGAAGACAATCCCGTTTTCACCGCCATGACCCAAGGCACCGGGGCGCCCAATGTCGAGGTAAATGTTCCCGCATGGGTCATTGGCTATTGCATCGGCCTGACCGTGATCATTTGGTACAAGACGGCGGCGGGTGAGTCCTTCCGGCTGGAACTCTTCATTGAAGTGATCAAGCCTGATGACATGCCTGTTCCCAGGTTCACCGACCTGTCATTCGTTGACGGCTCCTGGTGGCTGGACATGGCCACTTTTCCAGGCGATGCCGGCGTCGAATTGTGCGATTTGCCCTTTATCGCTGCCGGGCAGCGCATATGGTTTGAAGCGGTTGGCAATGAACACCATGCACAGCCGGGTTTCTTCTGGATTCTTGAAAATCATGTCGTGACGGAAGATGAGGCGCAGAGTGGCTTCTGTTTCCTGTTGGGCATCCTGCGCGCGTGGCTGGCTGAAAATGACGATTATTCGTCGGTCACCACGGGGGCGGGCATCATTTACTCAGATGCTGAGGCCACCGCACCTGAGGACCCGCGAATTTCCCGGCTACCGGGTAACGCGCAGTTGTCTCGACGAGCCACGGCTAACCTGCGAGTGCGTGAGCCGGAGTTGAAGCTGTATGCGCCGACTATCCGGGAAGCCGTGTATGTCGAGGGGAAAGGGTATTTGATCAACCCGGCGAATACCGTCAATGGGGGCCATGTCGTGGTGGCGTACGACGGCATTAAACCCGGTGATAAGGTATGTGTAGAATTTGCAGGTACGCCGGGACCAGGCACTCCGGTATTGGCGTGTCAGGTCGTGCAGCAGGGGGAGACCAGCCTGTTGTTCGGCGTGCCTGCTTCGGCCATCAGTGCGAACTTCGGTAAATCCATTAAGGTGTCTTACACCGTCCTTCGTGGCAGTGTGTGGCCTTCGTTGGAGTTACTGGCTCGGGTGCTTGAGCCCACCGGATTGAGCGGTATAGACGTTGATGAAAGAACCGGCGGTAAGATTTGCCTCAACACTTTTCCCGGTGACGCTACGGTCAGGGTTTCGATTTGGGATTACATTGCCTTGGGGCAAACCGTTTGTTTGTGGATAACGGGAGAACTAGGAGACGGCAGCCCATTTCACTGGGACATACTCACTGCTGAGACCGTAAAACCCGAGTGGGTGACCGCTGGCGTGAGTGCGGCACTGAGGCGGGATGAGTTGGAAAAACTGGCCGACTGCCAGGTATTCCAGATTCATTTTTCAGTGAGCTTCAGCGGCTCGACCCAGATGGAGGACGCAATTGCATTCCTACCGTTGTCATTGGAAATGGTTCAGAAAGACCTCGAGCTGGTGGCGCCTTCGGTGCGAGAGGCAGTCGGTAATTTATTGACCGTCTGGAATGGCCGTGATGGCGTGACGGTGAGAGTGGCCTATGACGGCATGTGCGATCGCCACACCATCGCGTTGTGCTGGGAGCAAGCGGGTGTTTGCCTGGCGTTGGCTTCCCAGCCGGGAGACTCCGTTGCGGGCTATGTGGACTTCCATATCCCTAGCGCAGCGGTCATTCATGGTATTGGCAAAACAGTGCCGATCCGCTTCAGTGTCGTTAGCCGTTGCAAGCAAGTGACGTCGCCGAATCTTGAGTTGAAGATCAGCGTGCCTGTGCGAGTGCCGACGCCGGTGGTGCCTCAAGCTACGCCGCCTGGGGTTCAGAATGGCATTTTGGATTTGGCGGCCTTTGTCGGGGATGCATGGATACTTGTTGAGAACTGGTGGTTCAGCCTGCTCGGGCAACGGGTTTGGTTGAAATGCACGGGTATCGGCAAGGATGGAAATACCCGCGTTTTCTACCCAGTGAACGGTCAGCTACTCACGCAAGATGAGATCACACATGGACTCGAAGTGCCGATGAGACGGGCTGAATTAGCCTCGTTAAAGCATGACACGCCCATTAAGGTCACCTGTACGGTTACTGCCGATGGTGGAGAGTCGGAGAGCAAAGGGGTCGTTTTTTCGGTGCTTAACTTGAACCTTCGGCAGCCGCTTGTCTGTAAGCAGGAGCTGTTTGAAACATTGGCGCTTGGTGTTTATACGGCCCCACACAAGTGGCATATCCCGTTGATGACTATCGATTTTGTATCAGGCGGCGGTTTGGCAGGTATTTCCCGATTCCACAATAACGGGCTTGGCTCGGGTAACCATTACACCCTGTGCGATCAAGTTGACCTTCAGACCCCCCCGCAATTGCACCGATTGACCTTCACCCATGCGAGTGAGTCCGTGAAGTTTGCATGCCTGTCATTGCAGCGTCCTGCGACATTCACGTTTTACGATCTGGCTGGTGGCGTGATCAAGGTAGTCAACGAGCCCGGTGACAAGCCGGGAGGCTTTTGGGTTGAATGCGTCGCGCCACCTGGCGTCAGTATTGGTGTATTGACGGTTAATGTCATGGATTGGGCATTTCTCGATCAGTTTACTATCTGTTATCGATTGTAAAGTGAGAACTCAAGTTTGCCGTTGGTCCGGTAAGTCCTGAGTTGGCGGCAGAGCTGTCAGATCTGACACTAGGCAATACTTCTGATCCAAGCGTTAGATAACCGAAGTGCCTGGCTGGCAAGGCCAGCCTCGGCGGTTATCTAACGTTGGACAGGAGTCTTATCGTGGCTAAAAAACCGATCCCCCAAAAAAACTCCCCAGTTCAGGCTGTGAGTGAGGGGGCCGTTTGTCAGAACTGTTAATTCTGACAGTAGGCGAGCGGATGCCAACAGCGCTCACTTAAGGGAGACCCTTGGCTTCAGATCGAGCCAAGGGAACAGCCCCTGGAACAAGGAGTTCTTACCATGGCTAAGAAAGTCCCGGCGTCGAACGCACCCTCTAACGTTATCAGAGCGCCAACACCCAAGCGGCCAAAACCCAAAGCTCTTGAAGTAGACAGTCCGTTAGTTTCCAGTGAGCAGAACGGAACGGTTGCGACCTCTCGCATGGTGGGTTCATACCTGACATTTGATTCACGAATGGACAAGGATGAACCCATTATCGCCAGCTTCCGCACCAAGGAAACACCTGGGCTGGCGTTCGAGGATATTGTGTATTCAGGCGGTGAGTCTGGCGCCGACGAAACTGAAATTCCACTGCGTTACATGACGGCGGCAATGGGGAAAACGCTCGTCATTTCGTATACCGGGAAAGTGCAAGGGCAGGTAGCCGCTTCTTTGAACAAAGAAGTCTTGATCGAGTTTTACCAAGCCAACGAAAGTAAAAAGTACGCACCTTATTTTCTTCACGAAAAAATCTATCAAAACTCACCTGTCATTGACATGCACGATTTCAAAGGGGACGGCATCGTCAAGACGGAGATTCCTTATCTTGCCCAAGTAAATGATAGATTTTACTGCACCCTTGTGACTCAGCAATTCAGTGGAGAGCCCGTTTTCTATACAGTGGCTGATGGATATGCGTTAACAGCTGAGGATATAGCTTCGGGCGAACTCACTCACGCTGTTAGACGTACTTGGCTGGCGCGACAAATACCGCTCTATGAGTCAATGACCCTGCAATGCGCCTACATCACGAGTGGCGAAACGGCCCAGCCTCCAGCTGACGTGACTAATCCTGATGAAGAGACGCGTCTTCCGAGAAATGCCCTTCAAATCCAACATCGCCGCACGGCTGCTTTCATCGGGGATCAAGGCCTTGATCTTCAGCCTGCGCATCTGCGGCAGTCCGCATTTTTCAACGATGACTGGTGCCTTAACCCGGAACTCACCAAGCAGGGAGGGAACGTGGACACTCCCGGCTTGGACACTTATGCAGACGACCAAATCTGTTTTTATGTGAGCGGGCTGGGTTATGCGAGTAAGCCACTTGGATGCGTGACAATTGCAAACGACGGGGACTTGGCAACCATCGAGCTATCGCCCTGTGTCATTGCCTGTTTTTTTAACAAGGCGATGACCCTGACCTACACCGTGCAATTCCCCAACAGCAATGGATCACAACAATCACCTGAGCGAGTGATTAATGTGTCGCTGCCCCACTTTCCTCACGCTGAGGTCGAACAGGCAACGGGCGACGTCGTGGATCTCAATACATTCCCAATGGACGCGATTGGTTTTACGCCTGTCTGGGCCTATGCCGAGTGTGCGAAATGTTGTTGGATGTGGATTACGGGTAAGCGTGAAGACGGCAGTGCTTTGCGTTTTGATATTTTGATGGATGCGCCTGTTACAGACGCTTGGAAGGCTAAGGGCGTTGATGCCCCCATCCTCAGGGCTGAGCTGCAAAATCTGGCGGATTGCAGCGAATTCGACCTGCACTTTGCGGCGAGTTTTTGTGATAAGTGTGATGTGTCGAGCGCGCACGCATTCCCTGTTCAAACCTTCAAAATCGAGCAGGAGCCCTTGGTGCTGATCGAACCCTCCGTGAGGGAAGCGGTGCTTGACCAATTGACCGCTTACAACGGGCGCAATGGCGTACAGGTTGAAGTAAATTATGTCGGCAATAACCCCAAGCACACCATCAGCGTCTGCTGGAAAAAGCCTGATGGTACTTGCTGGCCGTTGGCATCCCAATCCGGCAGTGTTTCGGGGCCGGTCATCTTTCCTCTGCCACCGGAAGCCGTGATCGAGAGCATGGGTAAAGTAGTGGAGATCACTTCCATCGTCACCACCGCCTGCAAGGTGCAGACCTCACCGCCTTTGAACTTAAACATCAGTTTGCCTGTGCGACTGGAAACGCCAAACGTGCTGGAGGCGACGCCGCCCAGGACTCAGAATGCCGTTCTGGACCTGAGAACATTTATTGGGAATGCCAGTGCTCTCGAAGATCCGATGTGGTTCTTGCGGGCAGGGCAGAAGTGCTGGCTGCAGGCAGCCGGGACGGATAAAAACGGCAATCCTTACGCGTTCAATGTGTACGCGGCCCGAACCATTACCGTGGCAGAGGTGACAGCGGGTGTTTCGGCTCCGGTACTGCGATCCGATTTGGATAGGTCAAAAGATAAAGCCGACTCGCGCTTTACTTTCAGCGTAGCAACCGACGGTAGCTCGACTGCGAATGTGGTATGTCCTTCGCGGGTGTTGAACGTGCGCGTAGCGTTCTATGACCACACCAGTTTCAATCCAGCCGACCGCGGCTGGAATGGCTGGGTAAAAGGGCCGGGGGCTACGGACTCGAGAGACCTTGCGCTTAATAAAGGGCCTATTCCTGGATCATCGGCCGGATACTTTTTGTTTGACTGGGGCTATACCAACACAAGCAACGTTAACACCCAGCGTGTGAAGTTGTTCAAGGACTTCACAGCACTGGAAATTGGGCATAAGTACGAGTTCTCGGCGTATGTTCGTGATAACAGTGGGGTGCCGAATAAGCCAAATTTAGTGCTGGTAGCCCAAGGTGTGGAAGTTACGCCACGAACGTTGCCTGGCATTACTTGGCAACTGCTCAAAGGTGTGTTCATCGCCAGCTCAACAAGCGCGCGTCTGAGCCTCGATAATCTCCAGATGGGGATGGGGCCGGGTAACGATTTTGATGTAACCGGAATAACCGTTCGGGAGGTTTGATAAGGTTTGTCAAGCTAGACAAACATAAGGCCTCCGATTCTTGGAGGCCTTATCAGGTCCGTATTTAGTGAACTACTTAGGCCCCATAATTTTCCCCAACTTCTCCGGCGAAGGCGCCCCTTGCTGCTGCTGCAACCCCCCCTTGTCATCCAGATAGAAAATCGCTGGCGTCGCCGATAACTCCAGCGCCTCCATCAACTTCATATTGGCATCAAGCTTGGCCTCGATATTGGCGGGGATCTTGTCCAGTGCCTGCAACTTGCTGCCTTTGCCGGCGCCTTCATGTTCTTCCAAGGCTTTTTGCGGGTCTTTGGCGGCGAACAGCGCGGCGGATTTGCCTGGGCTGTCTTCGCGGATAATGCCGACCATGATGTGGCGCAACTGCACTTTGCCGGCTTTTACCCACGGGCGTGCCTGTTCCCAGAACATATTGCAGTACGGGCAGTTGGGGTCGCTGAACAGGTAGACCGTGCGTGGCGCGTTGACGTCGCCGTCCTGGATCCAACTGCTTTTTTCCATCTTGGCCCAGACTTCCTTGGCCATCGGTGCGTACACCAGTTTTTCCAGGGGCGCGGTGCTCAGGTCGTTGCCTTGGGCGTCGTACAGGTTGCCGGCTATCACACTTTTGCCGTCAGCGGTCAGGTACAACGCCATGCCACGGTTCTGGTACTGCGCGGCGTAGCCGGTGAGGCCGCTGGGGGCGTCGAATTTGCCGAGGATCTTGGCGCCCTTGGCCTCGATCTGTTTGATCGGCGCCGGCCAGTCTTCGGCCTGTGCCAGGGCGGCGGCGAGCGTCAGCGGCAGCAGGGTCAGCAGGTGGCGGAGGCGTGGCATGTTGGTTTCCTTGTGGCAGCGGGAGCGAAGTCGAAGGGTTCCATGGCGCGGGCCAGGCTGGCTTGGGACAGTTCACCCAAGTGGCTGTTGATCAGGCGTCCGTCGGCTTGGTAGAACAAGGTGGTGGGCAAGGCCATCGAGCCCACGGCCTGGCCGAGGCGGCCACTGGCGTCGAACAGCACGTTGTCGAGGGTCAGGCCCTGTGTCGCGAGGTAGGTGCTGACGCTTTGCATGCTTTCGGCCTGGTTGACGAACAGGAAGGTCACGTCGGGACGGTGGTGTTGGGCGCGTTCCAATACCGGCATTTCGCGACGGCATGGCGGGCACCAGGTGGCCCACAGGTTGATCACCAGCGGGCCACCCTTGTAGTCGGCCAGTTGCACCACGTCGCCGTTGGCATTGCGCAGGGTGATGTCCGGGAGTTGCGAGCCTTTGTCGTAGAGGCTCAGGGATAAACTGGTCACGCCCCAGAACACCAGGCCGGTGATCACGCCAGCACTCAATGGCTTGCGCAGGGCCGGGCGCCGCCAGCCGTAGGCCAGGGCGCCGAGTACCAGAGCGATCACGCCGGGCCAGGCGAGGAAACCGCCGTCGCGCAGGTCGACCATCTGCAACGGGTCGTGCCGGTAATCACTCCAGTACATCAGTACAAAGGTGACGCGAGCGACCAGCATCGCCAGCAGGAACAGGCTGAACAGCACCGATTCCGGGTTTTCACCGCCACGCTTGGCCACGCGCCAGCCCACCAGGGTGGCGAGAATCAGCGCGCTGATCAGCAGCAAGTGATTCAGGGCGATGGCGAAGGTGCCGATGGTCAGGGTCAGCATCAAAGGGCGTCCCGGGTGTGCGTCCAGCGTTGCAGGAAGGTGGCGGCATCGACTTCGCCGGTGATGCGTTGCGCGCGGCGTTCTTCACCGTCCGGACCGATCCACACGAAGCTCGGTGGGCCAGGTATTTTGTAGCGGCCGAGCAGCGCGCGGCTGGCGGCGTTGTCGGCGGTAACGTCGAGGCGCAATAGGCGCACGTCTTTCAGGGCGTCCATGACGTCGGGTTTGCCGAAGACCTGTTTTTCCATGATTTTGCACGACACGCACCAGTCGGCGTAGTAGTCCACCAGCACCCATTGGCCCTGTGCCTTGGCGCTGTCGAGTTGGCTTTGCAGCACGGCGGGTTCTTTGATGGTCATGAACGCGTCGTGGGCGGTCGGTGCAGCGACGGTCTGCGAGCCGCCGTAGACTTTCAGCGGTTGCCACAGGTCATCGCTGCCGCCGGCTGCACCGACGATCAGCACGGCGCCCCACAGGCCCAGCACCAGGGAACCGGCACCAAACACCTTGGCCGCGAGGCCGTATTCGCGGGCCAGCGTCCAGCCGCAGTAAGCCATCACCAGCGCGAGTGCGCCCCACAGGCCGATCCACAGGCTTTCGCCAACCACTGGGCGCAGCATCAGCACGGCGGTGCCGAGGAACAGGAACCCGAAGACCCCCTTGAGCACGTTCATCCAGGTGCCCGGCTTGGGCAGGAAGCGATTACCCACGGTGACCAGCAACAACAGTGGGATGCCGATGCCGATGCCCATGGCGAACAGGATCAGGCCGCCGTGCAACGCATTGCCGCTCTGGGCGATGTAGAGCAGGGCGCCAGCCAGCGGCGCGGTCATGCATGGGCCCACCAGCAGGCCGGACAGTGCGCCGAGCACCCCGGCGCCGACCAGGCTGCCACCGCTTTGCTGGCGGCTGACGTTGTCCAGGCGGTCGCGCAGGAAGGCGGGCAGTTGCAGTTCAAAGAAGCCGAACATCGGCAGGGCAAGGATGACGAACAAGGCGGCGAAGCTGCCGAGGATCCACGGGGTTTGCAGCAGCGCGGCTAGATTGCTGCCGAGCAGCGCGGCCAGTACGCCCAGTGCGGCATACACCAGCGCCATGCACACCACATAGCTGCTGGCCAAGGCAAAACCGCGACGCGGGCTGGCGCCACTGCCGACGACCAGACCGGCGAGGATCGGTAGCATCGGCAGCGAACAGGGGGCAAATGCCAGCAACAGGCCTAGGCCGAAGAACAGCAACAGGCTCCAACCCAGGCTGCGTTGTTGCAGGCCACTGGCCAGGCTTTGGTCCTGAGCTTCAGCAGTCGCTGCGACGGCCGGGTTGCCGCCAAGGTCCACGGTGATCGACTGCGGCGGATAGCACAGGCCCGCATCGGCACAGCCCTGCCAGCCGAGCTTGATCTGGCCGGTTGCGCCGGCCGGGATCTTCACTTCAAGGCCTTGGCGATACACCTCTTGGTCACCGAAGAATTCATCGCTATGGGCCTCGCCTTGCGGCAGCGCGGGCTTTTCAGTCAGGCCATCGAACTTCATGCGCTGCTTGTACAGGTAATAACCGTCGGCAATCTGCCAATACAGTTGGGTCTCGCCACTTTCAAGACGTTCGGAGGTAAAGGTGAAGGCTTTGCCCACCGGAAGGAAATCGGGTTTGGTCTCAAACGGGTTGCCTGGCGCGGCCTGGGCAAACCCTGCGAACAACACCAGCAGAAAGGTAAACAGATGCCGCATGGTCAAGCCTTAGTTCGATGCAAGTAGGCACACAATGTGTGGCGTTGATTAACCGATGATTAACCGGGGCTATTCTAGAGGGAGTGTGGATCATTTAGCGGCATAATCTGCGCTTAATCCGCTGGACTTCTAATCCCCCCATCTTTCATGAAGGGTTCACCATGCACGTACTGGTCTGTGAAGACGACGAACTGATCGCCAGCGGCATCGTGGCCGGCCTGACCGCCCAGGGTTTTACCGTCGAGCGCGTGGCCTCGGCTGGCGCGGCGCGCGCCATGCTCAAGGCGGCGACATTCGACATCATGGTGCTCGACCTCGGCCTGCCGGACGAAGATGGCCTCAAGCTGCTGCAACAACTACGCAGCCAGGGCCTGGAAATCCCGGTACTGATCCTGACCGCACGGGACTCGGTGACCAACCGCGTCGACGGCCTCCAAGCCGGCGCCGACGACTACCTGCTCAAGCCCTTCGACCTGCGCGAACTTGCCGCGCGCCTGCAGACTCTGCTGCGGCGGATGGCGGGGCGCAGCGTCAACCTGATTGAGCACGGTCGCCTGGCCTACGATCCGAGCAGCCGCGAAACTTTCCTGGGCGGCCAGCCAGTGGACCTGTCACGCCGTGAACAGGCGCTGCTGCAAGCCCTGCTGCATAACAAAGGCCGTGTGCTTTCCAGCGAGCAACTCAAGGACAGCGTCTACGGCTTCAGCGATGAGCTGGAAAGCAACGCGCTCAACGTGCACATCCACCACCTGCGGCGAAAATTGGGCAATGGCATTGTCGAGACCGTGCGCGGCCTCGGCTATCGCCTGGGCTCGGCTGACGGGGGCGAGGACGCGTCGTGAAAAGCCTGCGCCTGCGACTGACGTTCAAGCTGGGCGCCGCTTTTGTGCTGATCTGGGCCCTGGCGGCGGCCTGGATGCTCAGTGATCTGCGCAACCAGATGATGTTCTCCCTCGACCAACGCCTGGTGGCGTCGGCGCGCATGGTGGCGGGGCTGACCGAGCAGATGCCGGGCCTCGCCAGTGTGGGTGGCGACGCGCATTTCCATGGGGCGCAACTGAATGTTCCGGGGGGCATGGCGTGCCAGGTCAGCTCCTTGCGCGGTGAAGTACTGGCGCGTAGCCACGCCACGCCGGATGAAGGGCTGGAATCGCGCCAGAGTGGTTTTCGTGACCAACTGATCGAGGGCGTCAACTGGCGCAGTTTTACCCTGTCCCGTGGCGACCTGTTGATCACCACCGCCGACCGCCAAGTGGAACGTGAGGCGCTGAACCTGTCGATCCTGCTGGCCGCTTCGGTGCCGGTGGGTGTGGCGATGCTCGGCTGCCTGTGCTTGTTGTGGCTGGGCATCGGCCAGAGCCTGCTGCCGCTCAACCGCATGCGTGACGCCTTGATGCGGCGCAGCGCCGACTCTCTCGAGCCGCTGCAGATCCACCCATTGCCCAGCGAACTCAAACCGCTGCTCGACACGCAGAATCAACTGTTGCAGCGTATCGCCAAGACCATCGAGCGCGAACGCCGCCTCACTGGTGACGCCGCCCACGAACTGCGCAGCCCATTGACGGCGATCAAGACCCACCTGCAAGTGGCGCGCATGACCGACGGCGCGGCCCGCGATCAGTCCCTGGCCCATGCCGAGGCGGGCGCCGACCGTTTGCATCGCACCCTGGAGCAGTTGCTGTTGCTGGCGCGCGTGGAAGGCAGCCTGTCATTCGACGATGGGCTGCAGTCCAGCGCCGAAGAAGTGGCACGCCTGGCGATCCAGGATGCGAATGCCGGCGACAATTCGCGCATTGACCTGATCCTGCCGGACAACCTTTGCGCCACCCCGGTGGAAATGCCCGTGGGCCTGGCAGTCGCAGCCCTGCGCAATCTGCTGGACAACGCCTTGCGTCACACGCCGGCGGATACGCGGGTGGAACTCAGTGTATTCACCGACACCGACACCGACAACGTGGTGTTCCGCGTGCGTGACCACGGCACGCAGATTTGCGCCGATGACCTGCAATACCTGACCCAACGCTTCTGGCGCAATGGCAGCAGCGAAGGCTGCGGCTTGGGGCTGGCGATCGTGCAAGCCATTGTGCAGCGGTGTTCCTGTTCCTTGAAATTCGACAGCCAACCGGATGGCCTGCGCGTCGACCTGGGCATGCCGCTGCGGCGCTGACCACTTTTCTTTCACGTGCCAAATAGTTACCGCCCTCCTGACGCTCAAGTCTTCAGGATGGCGGTAATTTTTTTGCGCTTGAACGGGCTGAACGACTCAGCCTTTATTGAAAAGGACGGTTCTTATGTTGGTCATCGATACCAGTTTTCCTGCTACGGGCTTTAACGAACGCAACGGCGAGCCTGTGGGGCAGGTCATCCTGCATTACACCGCGGCGCCTTTTGGCTCCTCCCTGCGCACCCTCACCCAGGATGGGGTGAGTGCGCACTATCTGCTGCCCGACCCAAACGATCCCAGCTACCGCGCGGCTGGCTATGAAGAGTTGCGTGTCTTGCGCTTGGTGGAGGAAGACAAGCGCGCCTGGCATGCCGGGGCCAGCCATTGGGCAGGACGCGACAACCTCAATAGCCGCTCGATTGGCATCGAGATCGTCAACCTGGCGCGCGATGACGGCGGCGTGTTCACGTTCCCTGAGTACGGTGAGGAACAAATTGAGATGTTGATTGCGTTAGTGCGCGACATTCTCGGGCGTTACCCACAGGTTGGGCCCACGGACATCCTCGGGCATTCGGACGTGGCGTACGCGCGCAAGAGTGACCCAGGGCCCCGGCTGCCGTGGCAGCGCCTGCATGAAGCGGGGCTGGGGGCCTGGTTTGATGAAGCGACGCGGGCGATGTATCAGCGCCGCTTTTGTGCCGGATTGCCACGGGAAGCCGAGGTGGAGCGGGCATTTCAGCGATTCGGGTACGCACCTGCGAAAAACCGGCAGGGGTTTCAACAGCGGACGCGGGCGTTTCAGATGCACTTCAGGGCGCGGGATTGTTGTGGGTTTCTGGATGGCGAGACCTGCGCGATTTTGTATGCGCTGAATGAAAAATACCGCGGGCTCTGATTCCGAGCGCGCTCCCATATTTGGTTTTTCATACATCAGTTAACGATCGCCGGCCCTAAATCCCGTCGGCGCTGGTGCGTTTCCAGAACAGTAAATCCGTTCGCACGCTCCCTCGGGGCCAGACGCCAGCGGATCGGCAGTTTGGTCACCACCATCAGCGTATTGAGGGATCGAGAAATGTCAGTCGCTACCAGCCGTATCGAAGACGCCCAGGTACATGAAACGCTCTACCAGTTCGACGAAACCCCGCTGCTCGCCCGCCAGCGTCAGCAGGAGTCCAACGCCCGCAGCTACCCACGGCGCATTCCCCTGGCGCTCAAACGCGCCAAGGGCATTTACGTGGAAGACGTGGAAGGCCGCAGTTTCATCGATTGCCTGGCGGGCGCAGGGACCCTGGCGCTGGGGCACAACCACCCGGTGGTGATCGAAGCTATCCAGCGAGTGCTGGCCGATGAGCTGCCGCTGCACACACTGGACCTGACGACGCCGGTCAAAGACCAGTTCGTGCAGGACTTGTTCGGCCTGTTGCCGCCAGCGCTGGCGCGGGAAGCGAAGATCCAGTTCTGTGGCCCTACCGGCACCGATGCCGTGGAAGCCGCGTTGAAACTGGTGCGCACCGCCACCGGTCGCAGCACTGTGTTGTCCTTCCAGGGCGGTTACCACGGCATGAGCCAGGGCGCCTTGAGCCTGATGGGCAGCCTGGGGCCGAAGAAACCTTTGGGCGCCTTGCTGGGCAACGGCGTGCAATTTCTACCGTACCCCTACGACTACCGTTGCCCGTTCGGCCTGGGTGGCGCGGAAGGCGTGCGGGTCAACCTGCATTACCTGGAAAACCTGCTGAATGACCCAGAGGCTGGTGTGTTGCTGCCAGCGGCGGTGATTGTCGAGGTGGTGCAAGGCGAGGGCGGGGTGATTCCGGCTGATCTGGACTGGCTGCGCGGCCTGCGTCGCATCACCGAGCAAGCGGGTGTGGCGTTGATCGTGGATGAAATCCAGAGCGGTTTCGGTCGCACCGGCAGGATGTTCGCCTTCGAGCACGCCGGCATCATCCCGGATGTGGTGGTGATGTCCAAGGCCATCGGCGGCAGCCTGCCGCTGGCGGTGGTGGTCTATCGCGACTGGCTCGACACCTGGCTGCCGGGCGCGCATGCCGGTACGTTCCGGGGCAATCAGCTGGCGATGGCGGCGGGATCGGCGGTGATGCGCTACCTCAAGGACCACGACGTGGCCAGCCACGCAGCGGCTATGGGCGAGCGCCTGGGCGAACACCTGCGCATCCTGCAGCGCGACTTCCCGCACCTGGGGGATATTCGCGGTCGCGGGCTGATGCTCGGCGTGGAACTGGTTGAGCCGAATGGCGCACTGGATATCCAAGGCCATCCACCCGTGCATCGCCAACTGGCGCCGCTGGTGCAGCGCGAATGCCTCAAGCGCGGGCTGATCCTGGAACTGGGCGGTCGACACGGCAGCGTCGTGCGTTTCCTGCCGCCGCTGGTGATCACTGCCGCGGAAGTTGATCGGGTGGCGGATATCTTCGGTCGCGCGTTGGCGGCGGCGGTCGCCAGCCTCTAATTTTTTTGCAACTTGATACGTTTCTATAGATATCAGTGCTGCGCGCAGTGCGCAGCCAGCCTTTTAGCGATGGAGAACAGCAATGACCTCAGTATTTGACCGCGACGACATCCTGTTTCAGGTAGTGGTCAACCATGAAGAACAGTACTCCATCTGGCCCGACTACAAAGCCGTGCCGGAAGGCTGGCGGACGGTAGGTAAGAGCGGCATGAAGAAAGAGTGCCTGGCCTACATCGAAGAAGTCTGGACCGACATGCGCCCGCTGAGCCTGCGTCAGAAAATGGAGGGTGCCACGCTGACCAACTGATACACCGTGACCCAATGTGGGAGCGAGCGTGCTCGCGAATGCG
This sequence comes from Pseudomonas sp. RA_15y_Pfl1_P11, assembly GCF_963970975.1. Lineage (NCBI taxonomy): Bacteria > Pseudomonadati > Pseudomonadota > Gammaproteobacteria > Pseudomonadales > Pseudomonadaceae > Pseudomonas > Pseudomonas sp. RA_15y_Pfl1_P11. The sequence goes on along the minus strand of NZ_CAXAOY010000008.1, from coordinate 75,700 downwards.
CAGTGTCAGTCAACTATAGTGTGACTGTTCCAGCGCATTCGCGAGCACGCCCGGCCCCACAAAAAAGCCCTAGAGTGCCTGGTTGGCGTACAAGTAATCCGTCGCCAACGACGCCAACGTCCTCACCCCCACCACCAACGCCGACTCATCCACAAAGAACCCCGGATTGTGGTTCGGCGCAGCCTTGCTCATGTCCTGATCCCGCGGCGTCACCCCCAGGAACACAAACAGCCCCGGCGCCTCCTTGGCATAAAACGAGAAGTCTTCCGCGCCGCCCACCAAAGGCCCCAGCACCACGTCATCCTGGGCCGCCCAGCGCAGGCTTGGCAGCATTTTCTCGGTCAGTGCCGGGTTGTTGAGGGTGGGGTCGTACTTCTCGATGATGGTGACCTCGGCCTTGGCACCGCCGCTTTCGGCGATTTTTTCCACGGTCTGGCGCACGTCCGCGTGCAGCTTCTGACGGATGCCGTAGTCGTAGGAGCGAATGGTCCCGGTCATGTCTACCGACTCAGGAATGATGTTATAGCGCGTGCCGCCATTGATGGTGCCAATGCTCACCACCGACGGAAACGACGAGATGTCGGTGCGGCGGCTGACCACGGTTTGCAGGCCGACAATGGTCTGCGCACCCACGGTAATCGGGTCGATGCCATCCCAAGGGCGACCCGCGTGGGTTTGCTTGCCGAGGATTTTGATGCGCAAGTCATCGGAGCTTGCCAGGGTCGGTCCCGGGCGGTACGTAATCCGGCCGGCGGGCACGCCTGCCCACACATGCAGGCCAAACACCGCGTCCGGCTTGGGCGCCTTCATCACGCCTTCCTGCACCATCATTTTGGCGCCCCAGGTGTTTTTGCCGTCGGGGATGAAATCACTCGGGCCTTCCTCGGCCGGTTGGAAGTAGAACACCACAGTGCCGGGAAGGCGCTCGCGCATGCCGGTCAGGATCTTCGCAGTGCTCAGCAGAATGGCGACGTGGGCGTCGTGGCCGCAGGCGTGCATCACGTCGACTTCCTTGCCCAGGTAGGTGCCCTTGGCTTTCGAGGCGAAGGGCAGGTCGGCGACCTCCTTGACGGGCAGCGCGTCCATGTCGGCGCGCAGGGCGACGGTCGGGCCGGGCAGGGCACCTTTGAGCACGGCAACAACGCCGGTGCGTGCTACGCCGGTTTTCACCTCGAGGCCGAGGTCGCGCAGCTGCTTGGCGACCCGCTCGGCCGTGCGGGTTTCGGTATTGCCCAATTCAGGGTGGGCGTGAATGTCGCGGCGGGTTTCCAGCAGCGCCGGCTCAAGGATTTTTGCCTGCGCGGCGATTTCCTCCCGGGCCCTGTCCTGGCCGCTGCTGGCGGCAATCACCGCACTGCTGGCGACCCCGCAAAGCATGCCGAAGACCCACGGGTGTGTCAGACCGGTTAAACGCATAAGGACCTCTCCTGAGTTTATTGTTGTAGCGCTTTCTCCTTCACAGTGCCGGCGGTGACCACCTGCACACTCAAGCGCGGCGTCGCCAGGTCCAGCCCGGCTTCATCCAGATGACGCTTGAGCGACAGGTTGAACGCCCGCGACACTTCCCACTGCTTGATCGGCGCCGTCTTGAAGCGCGCACGTAGAATCGCACTGCCCGACTCGAAGCTCTCCACGCCCTGAATCTCCAGCGGCGACCAGATGTTGCGGCGCTGCAGTGGGTCGTTGCGCATTTTCTGGCCGACATCGCGCATCAGCTTGATCGCGTCGTCGACTTCCATGTTGTAGGGGATCGCCACGCGGAAGATCGCGTAGCCGAACTCCCTCGAGTAGTTCTTGATGCTCTTGATCTCGCTGAACGGGATGGTGTGCACAATGCCGTCGATATCGCGCAGGCGCACGGTGCGGATGGTCAGGCCTTCCACCGTACCGAGGTGGCCACCGACATCTACATAGTCATCGATGGCCAGGGAGTCTTCGATGATGATGAACAGGCCGGTGATCAAGTCTGCCACCAGCGATTGTGCACCAAAGCCAATGGCCAGGCCGATCACACCGGCACCGGCCAGCAACGGCGTGACGTTCATGCCCATGTTCGCCAGTGCAACAATGGCAGCGATGATAAAGATGGTCACAAACAGCACGTTGCGGATCAACGGCATCATCGTCTGCGCGCGGGCATTGGCCAGGCCTTTGCGCGAGCGGGTGAGCGCGTGGTGGATCGCGGTGTCGCTGAGGATCCAGATCAGCCAGGCAAACAGCAGCGTGCCGCCGAGGCCGAACAGCTTGACGCTGATTTCATGCCCGTCGCCTTCGGTAAAGCGAATCAGCGACAGGCCCCAGACCCGCAGGCCCAGTTCGATAAACACCAGCCAGACCACCAGGTGGGCCAGGGTATAGACGAAGCTCTTCAGCCGCTCGGAGTACAACGCATGGCGTTTGTGCCCGCGTTGCGGCTTAAGCGCATGGCGGCGAACAAGGCCATTGATCACCATGCACAACACCAACAAAACGGTGCACAGCAGCGACTGGCGCAATGCCGTGCTGGTATCGCCGGCAGAGACGAAGGTGGCGAACAGCGAGATCCCCACCAGCAGCAAGGCCGGGATGTACCAGAAGGTGCCGACGATCTCGATGGTGTCGCTGAGCGCGCGGCGGGTCAGCCGGCGCGAGAGGGGTTGGTTACGGATCAAGTGCGCGATCGGCCGGCGGAAACGCAGGATAAAGACACCCGTGGACAGTGCCGCCATCACGTTGGCGATGGTCGCCGCCGTGTGTGCCAGGTGCTGGCCGAGCGCTGTGACCAGCCTGGGGTCATTCAAGGCTTCGCCAAAGGCGGCGAAACTGCCGATTAACCACAGCGGTCGGAAAGCCTGGTGGCGCAGGATATACAGCGCGCGGTGACGGTGCGGGCCGTCCAGTACAGAGAAGGCAATCACGCAGATCGCCGAGAAACAGGTGCCTACCACCAGCGCATAGGCCAGCACCATCGCCAAGGATTTACCCAGTGACGAAGGCAGTGCGTAGCTCAGGTAAACCGTGATGATCAAGGCGATCAGCCATGGCCCCAATTTGCGTAGGGCGAATCGCACCATGTCCCAGGTACGCGGGTGTTGCGGCAGCTCTTCGGGCAGGCCGAAGCGCTCGCGTACGCGGTGGCTGAGCCAGATCAGCGCAGCGGCGAGCAGGCTCCACACGGCCAGGATCACGGCGAACCCGAAAATGATCGGCAGCCATTCATTGGCCGGCATGATCAGCGCACCGAGTTCATCCTTGGCCTGGTCGACTTCGTTGGACCAACGCCCCAGTGGGCTGTCGGCGCCGTAGAACTGTGTTTCCAGGTTTGTCAGGGTGCCGCCGATCAAACCCAGCACGCCTTGCTCGGCTGCGGGTTGGGCTTTTTGCGTAGCGGCGCGCAGCTTCTTCAGGTCGCTGAGCAGTTGGGTGCGCTGCTGGTCGTTTTCGAGTGTTTTGATCACCTCGTCCAACGACTGGCCCAGGGGGACTTCGGCCTGGGGTTGGGCTTTGTTGGTGCTGCCCAGCAGGCCGGGCAAGCCCACGGCGTGGGCAGGTGCGAGCGGCAGCAGCGTGAGCAGGGCGATCAGGCAAAAGCAGGGCAGGGCAAACAGACGGGAAAGCACGAGCGGTCAACCTTGAAAACGACGAGTAAACCCGAGTGTACGAGGCCGCTATGCCAGATGCGAGTGCATTTGTCATTCGGCCAGTTTGGCGAGGATCTTGTACACCACGGTGCCCAGGATCAGCAGCATGCCGACCCACATACCAAACACGCCGAGGGGTTTTTCGCGAAAATTGAAGCCCACGGCCAGCATCATCATGCCGATCAGAATCGGGATAAGCATGGCGTGGAAAGAGGACATGGAGATCATGGTGCGACGGCCTTGTCGGAGTGGAAACACTGACAAGTCTAGGTCGGATTATGGGAAGTTGGGTTGATGCGTGTCAGATAGCGTTGGGAGTGTTTGAAGTCGCCATCGTAGGTAAGCCAGTTCCCACACTTGATTTGCGAATACCTTCAAGTGTGGGCTGGCTTGCCTGCGATGGGCACGCCTCGGTATCAGGGCAAATCACGACTCGCGTAAAACGCACCCAATACCTTCACCAAATGCGCCAGGTCATGGCTGCCGCACAGCTCACGAATTGAATGCATGGCAAACGTCGGCAGGCCGATGTCCACGGTGCGCACGCCCAGGTGGCTGGCGGTGATCGGGCCGATGGTGGAGCCGCAACCCATGTCGCTGCGCACCACAAAGCTCTGCACCGGCACTTCCTGTGCCATGCACAGGTGACGGAAGAACCCCGCGGTTTCGCTGTTGGTGGCGTAGCGCTGGTTGCTGTTGACCTTGATCACTGGGCCCGCGTTGAGCTTGGGGCCGTGATTGGCGTCGTGCTTCTCGGCGTAGTTTGGGTGCACGCCGTGGGCGTTGTCCGCAGACACCAACAGAGATTTCTGAATGGTGCGTACGAATTCATCACCTTCTGGCAGCAGGCGACGCAGGGTCTGTTCCAGCATCGGGCCATCCGCGCCGCAGGCCGAGCAGGAGCCGACTTCTTCGTGGTCGTTGCACACCAGCACGCAGGTTTCATCGGTCTCGCTGGTGAGCAAGGCTTGCAGGCCGGCGTAGCACGACAGCAGGTTGTCGAGGCGCGCGCCGGCGATGAAGTCACCGTTCAGGCCAATCACGGCGGCACTTTGGGTGTCGTAGAAGCTCAACTCGTAATCCAGCACTACGTCGGCGTTCAGCCCGTGTTCCCGTGCCAGTTGCTCAGTGAGCACGGCACGGAAGTCCACGCGCTCGTCACCGGCAAATTGCGCGAGGATCGGCGGCAGCTCGGTCTGGGCATTGATCGCCCAACCTTGGTTGGCTTCACGGTTCAGGTGAATGGCCAGGTTGGGGATGATGGCGATGGGCAGCTTGAAATCGATCAACTGGCTTTCGACCTTGCCGTCGCGGCGGAAGGTCACGCGGCCAGCCAGGGACAGATCACGGTCGAACCACGGCGCCAGCAGTGCACCACCATAGACTTCCACACCCAACTGCCAGAAACCCTGGCGTTGCAGCTCCGGCTGTGGCTTGACGCGCAGGCACGGGCTGTCGGTGTGGGCGCCGACCAGGCGAATACCGCCCTGTAGCGGCGAATGGCGGCCAAGCTTGAAGGCAATGATCGAGGAATCGTTGCGGGTCACGTAATAGCGCCCGTTAGCTTCGGTGGTCCAGGTCTCGCGCTCGTCGAGACGCTGGAAACCGGCCGCTTCCAGGCGCTGGGCCAGGGCGGCAGTGGCATGAAAAGGAGTAGGGGAGGCCTTGAGGAAGTCGATCAGGCCTTGATTCAACGCTTCGCGCATAAGTAGCTCCAGACAGCAGTGCGCGGAGTTTACCGTATTGGTTTAACTCGGTGGCGAGAACTGATGCAGATCTGAATGTGAGAGCGGGCTTGCTCGCGAAGACGTCGGCCCAGCAAATATTGAGGTTGACTGGCCTACCGCTTTCGCGAGCAAGCCCGCACATGTGATTGGGTTTGCAGTCTAAAACGGCGCGGGGCACTCGAAGCGCAGACGCTCGCCGCTTTGCGGATGCGTGAAGCTCAGCATGCTCGCGTGCAGGCACAGGCGCGGCCAGGCAGCCAAGGCTTGTTCGTGGGCATAAAGACCATCACCGAGCAACGGGTGACCAATCGACAGCATGTGCACACGCAACTGGTGCGAACGCCCGGTAATCGGCGTCAGCTCGACGCGGCACCAATCGCCGCAACGTTCCAGCACTTTCCAGAAGGTCAATGCATGCTTGCCAAACTCGTGGTCGACCACATGGCGCGGCTTGGTCGGCGGGTCGTAGCGCAGGGGCAGGTCGATGCTGCCGCTGTCCAGTTCCGGTTGGCCCCAGGCCAGTGCGGTGTAGGCCTTTTCGGTTTCGCGGTCGTGAAACTGGCGGGACAGTTCGCGGTGGGTATCGGCGTCCCGTGCCAGCAGAATGATCCCCGAGGTTTCCCAGTCCAGTCGATGGACGATGCGGGCTTCGGGGTAGCCGTTTTCCTGCAGGCGGGTGATCAGGCAGTCCTTGTTGTCATCGGCACGGCCAGGCACCGAGAGCAGCAGGGTTGGCTTGTTCACCACCAGGACAGCGTCGTCCTGATGGAGGATGTGGATAGTAGACAACGGCATTAAACAGCCTCGCAACAAACGCCAACGGCGGCTCGCCCACCCGACCCTTAAAAGGGATCAGGGTGAACGAGCCGCCGTGGCGGCCGCCTTTTCGATTAACGATCAGGCAGGGTGATATTGAGTTCCAGAATTGAGCAGCTGCCGTCATTTTCCAGGGCGACATGCACGTCATCGTTGCCGATATTGACGTACTTGCGGATTACCTCGACCAGTTCCTTCTGCAAGGCTGGCAGATAATCCGGCGTGCTGCGTTGGCCGCGTTCGTGCGCCACGATGATCTGTAGACGCTCTTTCGCTACCGACGCGGTACTTGGCTTTTTGTTGGCGCGAAAGAAGTCGAGAAATTTCATTGTTTAGTTGCCTCCAAAGATACGCTCGAAGAATCCCTTCTTCTTCACATCGAGGAAGCGGTGTTCCACGGTCTTGCCCAGCAAGCGATCGACGGCATCACTGTACGCCTGGCCAGCGTCGCTCTGGTCGTCAAGAATCACCGGAACACCTTGGTTGGAAGCCTTCAGGACTGCCTGGGATTCTGGAATTACACCCAGCAGGGTCACTGCGAGGATGTCCTTCACGTCTTCAACACCGAGCATTTCGCCGTTGCTGACGCGCTCAGGGTTGTAACGGGTGAGCAGCAAGTGTTCCTTGATCGGGTCTTCGCCTTTTTCGGCGCGCTGGGACTTGCTGGCCAGCAGGCCGAGCATGCGGTCCGAGTCACGTACCGAGGAGACTTCCGGGTTGGTCACCACGATGGCCTCATCCGCGAAGTACATCGCCAGGTGAGCGCCGGTTTCGATACCGGCCGGCGAGTCGCAGACCACGTATTCGAAGGTTTCCTTCAGCTCGGCAAGGACTTTGCCTACGCCTTCTTTAGTCAGCGCTTCTTTGTCGCGAGTCTGGCTGGCGGCCAATACGTACAGGTTCTCAAGGCGCTTGTCCTTGATCAGGGCCTGTTGCAGGTTGGCTTCGCCGTTGACCACGTTGACAAAGTCATACACCACGCGGCGTTCGCAGCCCATGATCAGGTCGAGGTTACGCAAACCGACGTCGAAGTCGACGATAACTGTCTTGTGGCCGCGCAAGGCGAGGCCGGTACCGATAGCGGCGCTGGTGGTGGTCTTACCCACACCACCCTTGCCGGATGTAACCACGAGAATCTTGGCCAAGGTGTTTCACCCCTAAGGAAAAAGGACTTTTCGGTCCCTGAAAAACATCTCTTGGAACTCGCCGCAGGCGGACAGCCTTTGCAGGAAAAAGATGTGGTTTCCGCTGGGGAAACGCCAACTTCCAATTATTCCTACGCAAGTATTGCCGGTTTCGCTGTGCTATCAGAGTCTAGAGATGCTTGGAAAATGCGGCAGTATCCGTTAAAGACGGATGATGTTCAACACATCGCCCGACAGGTTGATCTGCACCGAAGCTCCCCACAGTGGATCACGGCGCAAATCTTCTGAAACCTTGTACTGGCCTGCGATTGACACAAGCTCTGCGGTCAACAGCTGGCAAAAAATACGCGCCTTGGTATCGCCCTTGATGCCGGCGAGGGCACGTCCGCGCATCGGGCCGTATACATGGATGTTGCCATCGGCAAGAAGTTCCGCCCCCGGGCTGACCGAGGAGATCACTACAAGGTCACCTCCCTGGGCGTAAATCTGCTGCCCGCCACGTACGGGCGAGGTGATGATCTTTGTCGGCTTGATCGTCGGCTCCGGTGGTTTTTCCGGTTTTTTCTTCTCTTCACCGACCAATGGTTCAAGCGGTCGCTCGCGCGCGCCGGACGGTGGCAGTACTGGCAGTTCAATGGCGATAGCCGCAGCAATGTCTTCAATGCGGCTGGCGCGAATCGCCAACGTGCGCAGGCCATGGGAGCGACAGACGCGCATCAGGCCGGGCAGATCGATACTGCCTTGGCCGGCGGGCAGTTTGTCCAGCGCCAGCACCAGCGGGGCGTTGTTGAAAAAATTCGGCGCCAGGGCGACCTTGGCGGCCAGCTGGCGGTCCAGGGCCTCGAGGTCGTTACGGGCGAGTTCCAGCACGGTGATGGCGAGCATGCTGCCTTTCAGCTGGAACACGGGATCTTGGTCTAGCGGTTCGGTTTGGCTCATGGTCGGCAAAGCGGCTTGTCACGAAAAGTGTCGAGACTTATAACGAGAACACTCACCCGCCGCAAGCCGAGTCGAACCGTTGTAGAATGCGCGGCCCTTGTCTTTACCGGAATCTGTAATGGATCGCCCGCGTTTTCGAGCTGTTTTTTTTCACCCGCGCTTTTGGCTGTTATGGCTGGGGCTCGGCCTGCTGTGGCTGATTACCCAACTGCCATACCGCGCGCTGCTGACCATTGGTCGCCTGCTGGGTGCTGGCATGTACCGCGTGGCGGGCGAGCGTCGCCGTATCGCCGCGCGAAACCTGGAACTGTGCTTCCCGGAAAAATCCGCTAAAGAGCGTAAACATTTGCTCAAGGAAAACTTTGCCTCCACCGGCATCGCCTTCTTTGAGATGGCGATGAGTTGGTGGTGGTCGCGCCAGCGCTTAGCGCGCCTGGCCCATGTCGAAGGCCTGGAACACCTCAAGCAGGCCCAACTGGATGGCAAGGGCGTGATCCTCATGGCCCTGCATTTCACCACCCTGGAAATCGGCGCGGCGCTGCTTGGCCAGAAGCACACCATTGATGGCATGTACCGCGAGCACGGCAACCCGTTGTTCGACTACATCCAGCGCCGTGGCCGTGAACGTCATAACCTCGATTCCCTGGCCGTGGAGCGTGAAGACGTGCGCGGTATGCTTAAGCTGCTGCGCGCTGGCCGCGCCATCTGGTACGCACCGGACCAGGACTACGGCGCGAAGCAAAGCATCTTTGTGCCGCTGTTCGGCATCCAGGCTGCCACCGTGCCCGCCACCAGTAAGTTCGCCAAGCTGGGCAAGGCGTTGGTCGTGCCGTTCACTCAAGAGCGCCTCGTCGATGGCAGCGGTTACCGCCTGGTGATCCACCCGCCGCTGACTGACTTCCCTGGCGAAAGCGATGAAGTCGACTGCCTGCGTATCAACCAGTGGGTCGAAGCCTCGGTGCGTGAATGCCCTGAGCAATACTTGTGGACCCATCGCCGCTTCAAGAGCCGGCCACCGGGTGAACCCAAGCTGTACGAAAAACGCCGCTGATAAGACTGTTTTTTCCCCACATGGAGTGACGCAATGCGCCCAACTGAACCGGTTACAGGCTTGATTCTTTCCGGCGGCGGGGCGCGAGCGGCTTATCAGGTGGGGGTGCTGGCGGCGATTGCAGAGTTGTTGCCGCCGGGGGCGCCGAATCCTTTTCCGGTGATCGTCGGCACCTCGGCCGGCGCGATCAATGCGGTGAGCCTGGCCAGCGGCGCCATGGACTTCAGGGCCGCGATCCAACGTCTTACCGCCTTCTGGCAGGGCTTTCGTAGCCACCTGGTGTTGCGCAGTGATTGGCCGGGGGTGATTCGCCAAGCGAGCCGCTTCTTTATCCACAGTCTGCTGGGCCTTGGGGCCCGGGTGCCGGTGGCCTTGCTCAACAGCTCACCGTTACGCGACCTGTTGCAAGAGCGCTTGAACCTGGACGGCATCGACGAGGCCATCCAGCATAAACATCTGCACGCGGTAGCCGTGACGGCCTTTGGTTATGAGTCCGGGCAAGCGGTGACCTTTTATCAAGGCGGCGGCACCATCGACGCCTGGTTGCGCCATCGCCGTATCGGCATGCCCACTCAGTTGACCGTTGAACACCTGCTGGCCAGTTCGGCGATCCCTTTGCTGTTTGCGCCGGTCAAACTCGACCACGAGTTCTTTGGCGACGGTGCAGTGCGGCAATCGGCGCCCATCAGCCCGGCCCTGCATTTGGGCGCCAATCGCGTGCTGGTAGTCGGGGTCAGCGGCAACCCGCGTGGCAATGAACCGGCCGTGCAACGCACCTACACCGGCCAGGAGCCGACCCTGGCGCAGATCGGCGGGCACATGCTCAACAGCACGTTCATTGACAGCCTGGAAAGCGATATCGAATTGCTGGAGCGCTTGAATCAGTTCAGCCATTTCCAGCCGGCCGACAGCGCGGCTCAGGGCCTGGCGCCGGTTGAAGTGCTGGTGATTGCGCCCAGCCAGCCCATTGATGAGATCGCCGCGCGGCATCGCCAGGAATTGCCGGCGGCGTTGCGCTTGTTTTTACGTGGGCCGGGGGCGACCAAGACCAGCGGGGCAGGGGTGTTGAGTTACTTGCTGTTCGAGGCGGGGTATTGCAGCGAGTTGATTGAACTGGGGCGGCGGGATGCGTTGGCCAAGCGTGAGGAAATCACCCGGTTCCTCGGGTTGCCCCCGGTCTGAATGTGGGAGCGGGCTTGCTCCCACATAGGTTATGCGGTTAACGATCAGAAGTGATACTTGACCAAGAAGCTCGCCGTATCCTGCGTCGTCTTGAACGCACCCGAATCTTCAATCCCGTACTTGTTCTTCCAGTAGTCGTATTCAAAACCGACATACAACTGCTTGTCGCCCCAGTGCAGTGCCTTGCCCAAGTCATATTTGACCTGTGGGTTGAAGTGCAGGTTGGCGTGGTAAGTGCCACGGGCATTCTTGTCGTTGTCCACGACCCAGTCCATGAAGCCGTCGATCAACACGTCGGAGTTGCCCACCGGAATGGTGTACGACCAGACCGGCGTGATCTGCCAAACGCCATCGCCTGGGCGATTGCCTTCGGTCTGGCGCTGGTAGAAGTTCAGCTGGAAGTAGTCGAAACCGGGGATGTTCAAATCGAAGCCAGGACCGACCAGGTACGATTCATTATCGCCTTCACCAAACTCGTAAGTCATCGCCAGCAATACATCCTTGATCGGACCAAAGGACAGGTCCTTGTCGAGAATCTTGCCAAACGACAAACGCGGGCTGAACTCGCCGTAATAAGTATTCGGGCCGACGTTGCCATCTTCCTTGCCGTTATAAAAGATGCGGTCGAGGAAGAAGAAGTTGTCGCCGTACTTCCAGGCATCGGCATGTTCGAACGTGACGGTTTGCTGGACCTGCGGGTTGACGGTGAAGCGCTTGCCCCACAAGTAAGTCAGGCTGTTGTTCTGCCACTGCAACAGGTCACCGGCCACGGCTTGGCCACCGGCCAGCAGGGATCCCGCCAGCATCAGGCCTTTGAACATAGGTTTCATTCGGTTGCTCCCGAGTTAAAGTTTTATGGTGTTTCTTCTACGCAGGCGCTCTGGTGTGGCGCCTTTTGGTCAGCTGCAAAAATCGTCTGTTCGGTCAGCTTTAGTGCATTTAGCAAGAGCTGCGCCAAGGTGTTTAAAAAGCCAAAAAATCCGCGTCGGCTGCAGGGGATGCAGTCGAATTCAGGGGACTTTTGCGCACGCAGGCCGAAGACATAAGGCCGGGATAAGTTGGCCTTGCAGTCAGCTTTTACAGTCGCTGTTTTTTTTTGAGTCGATTCGAGCGGGCGCGGAGAATACTGGCTCTTATGCCTGGGCTCAAGTGCGCTGTAACAGAGCGCGTGGGGCGAGAATGGGGCACGGCTTGTGGCCGGCCCCGGGTGAATGGCGTGCATGTCGTGGTTCCCAGTTTCGTTATTGTTTTTGTAAGAACGAAGGAATCAATGGGTAGGGGCGACGGCAGGTCGTTCAGACCCGCCGAGGATGTTGAACAGGATATTCAGCGACAGCGCGCTGAGGGTGGCCATGGCGATGCCACTGTGGGTAATCGGGCTCATCCACAGCGGTAGTTGCGCGAAGAATTCCGGGCGCACCACCGGGATAAGGCCCATGCCGATACTCACCGCCACCAGCAGTTGGTTGCGACGGTCGGCGATATCGGCGTCCTGCAGGATTTTGATCCCGGTGGCCGCGACCATGCCGAACATGGCAATCGCCGCACCACCCAGCACCGCCGCAGGAATCGACGCCACCAGGTAAGCGGCTTTGGGCAGCAGGCTGAGCACAATAAGGAAGGCCCCGGCCATGATCGTCACCGAGCGGCAACGCACGCCGGTCATCTGCACCAGGCCGATGTTTTGTGCGAACGAAGAGTGGGTGAACGTGTTGAAGAACCCGGCAAAGAACGACGCGCCGGCATCGCACAACAAACCACGGCGCAGCATCTTCGGCGTGACGTCCTGGCCGGTGATCTTGCCCAGCGCGAGGAACATCCCGGTGGATTCAACAAAGATGATCACCACCACCAAGCACATCGACAGGATAGGCGCCAACTCGAACGTAGGCATGCCGAAGTGCAGCGGTGTCACCACTTGCACCCACGGTGCCTGGGCCAGGCCGCTGAGGTCGACCATGCCAAGCAGGCCGCACAAGGCGTAACCCAGGCCCATGCCGACCAGTACCGAAATGTTCACCCAGAAACCGCACATGAAGCGGTTGATCAACAAGATGGTGCCCAGTACCAGCGCAGCAATCGCCAGGTAGATCGGCGAACCAAATGTTGCAGCGCCACTGCCGCCACCGGCCCAGTTCACGGCGACCGGAAAGAGTGAGAGGCCAATCGCGGTGATCACGGTGCCGGTCACCAAGGGCGGGAAAAAGCGCACGATCTTGGACATGAACGGCGCGATCAACATACCGAAGAACCCGGCGGCGATGGTCGCGCCGAAGATACCCTGCAAGCCGATACCGGGCATGCCGGCCATGGCGACCATGCTGCCGACGGCGGCGAAACTGGCGCCCATCATCACCGGCATGCGGATGCCCACCGGGCCGATACCGAACGACTGCACCAGCGTGGCAATGCCGGCTACCAGCAGGTCGGCGTTAATCAGGAAAGCGATGTCTTCACGGCTCAAACCGGCGGCCTGGCCAATGATCAGGGGCACGGCGACGGCGCCGCCGTACATCAGCAAGACGTGTTGCAGGCCTACCAGAATCAGTTGCAAGAGGGGCAGCCGCACCATCGCGGGCACGGCAGGAATCTGCGGTTCGACTAACTCGGTCATGCAACACCTCGGATCTTTTTTATTTTTGTGTTGTGTGAAACGCAATCTCTACATCATCACTAATCCCCTGTGGGAGCGGGCTTGCTCGCGAATACGGTGTGTCAGTCGCTGAATGTGCTGACTGATCCGGCGCCTTCGCGAGCAAGCCCGCTCCCGCATTTGGAGCTGTGTGAATCAGTGAGCTAATTGGTACGCGCCCCCTGGTTGATCCAGGTACCAATCAAATCCCGCTCCTGCTGGGTCATCTGGGTGATGTTGCCCAGGGGCATGATCTGGCTCGCCACGGCTTGCGCTTGAATACGCGCAGCCTGCTGCTGGATCTGCGCCGGTGTATCAAACATCACCCCGGCCGGAGCAGTGCTGAACAGCGGGCTGGTGGGCTTGGCCGAATGGCACACGGTGCAGCGCTGTTCGATCACATGGTGAACCTGGCCAAAATCCGTGGTGGCCTGGGCGGGCGCGGGCTCAGCAGCCGGAGCAGCAGGCGCGGCGGGCACGGCGGGCTTCAAGCCGCCACCTAATGCCGTTTCCGGCAGCGGCTGGTACTCAATGGCCGCCGGTGCCTTGACCACTTCGGCGACGGGCTTGGGACCGGTCACATACGCCAGGCAAATCATCGCCAACGCACCCACCGGCAAGGTCCACGCGTACTTCTGGCTGTTATGCCGGGTGTTGAAGTAGTGCCGCACCAACACCGCCGCCACCGCGATGCCCGCCAGGACCAGCCAGTTGTATTGGCTGCCGTAGGTGCTCGGGAAGTGGTTGCTGATCATGATGAACAGCACTGGCAAGGTGAAGTAGTTGTTGTGACGCGAACGCAGCAACCCTTTGGCGGGCAGTGCCGGATCCGGCGTGCGGTTTTGCGCGATAGCCGCCACCAGCGCGCGTTGCGCCGGCATGATGATGCGGAACACGTTACCGACCATGATGGTGCCGATTATCGCGCCAACGTGCAGGTACGCACCGCGCCCGCTGAACACCTTGCTGAAGCCATAGGCTGCCGCAATCAACAGCACAAACAGGATAAAACCAAGCAGGGCAGGGCGTTTGCCTAGGGCCGAGTCGCAGAGGAAGGAGTAGATGAACCAGCCGGCGAACAGTGAGCCAAGGCCCAGCAATACGCCTTCGGTGCCGCTGAGCGTGCTGCCGGGGGCGAGCAGGTACAGCGTCGGGTTGAGGTAGAACACCACGCACAGCAGCGCGACGCCCGACATCCAGGTGAAATAGGCTTCCCATTTGAACCAGTGCAGATTGTCCGGCATGGTCGGTGGGGCCAGTTTGTATTTTTCCAAGTGGTAGATACCGCCACCATGGATCGCCCACAAGTCACCGGCCAGGCCGTTCTTGGGGTTGACGCGGTTGAGGTTGTTTTCCAGCCAGACGAAGTAGAAAGAAGCGCCGATCCACGCGACGCCAGTGATCATATGAACCCAGCGCACGCTCAGGTTCAGCCATTCCAACAGATGTGCTTCCACAGTCTTTACCTCTCGCCTGTCACCCTTGTTGTCGGGTGATCCGGCCTTCTCTTATTGGTGGGGGGCGAGGATCAACCGCTCATCCTCTTCAAAAAAATGCTCATCGCAGTTATTGCCTGTGCCACTGCGATCAACCACCAGGAAGTCATCCCGCTTTTCGATCGTCAGCACCGGGTGGTGCCAGACGCCGCGATGGTAATTAATGCCCTGCCTGCCGTTGGTGACGAAGGCGCGGACCAAACCTGATACAGGTGCATCGCCAAGTGGCGCGACCACGATCAGAAAAGGGTTGCCGAGCAGCGGTATGAACGCCTGGCTGCCCAGCGGGTGTCGTTCCAGCATGCACACGGTCAGCGGCATGTCCTGCGCGTCGGCGCGGAAGATGCTGATGATCGCGTTGTCCTCAGGCTGTGCGGTTTCGACCGTCGCCAGCTTGTGAAAGCGCATGGTCGACCCGTTGTTGATCATGAAGTGATCGCTGCCATCGGTTTCGATAACGTCTCCGAAAGGGGCGAAGGCTTCTTTGGTCAGGGGTTCGATCATCAGTGTGCGCATGGCTGTCTCTTATCCGAATGCTGTGTTGTTGGTTCTGCTTGCTTTTGTAGTGAGCGGGGCAAGCCCGCTCACTGCAGGTTTCAGCGTTTACTTCGAAACTTTACCGAGCACGCGCAAGCGACTCACACCACCATCCGGGAACACATTCAGGCGGATGTGGGTAATCGGCCCCAGTGCCTTGATCTGCTCGGCGAAGGTGTGTTCGGCGTGCATTTCCAGCTTCTGCGCCGGCAGCAGTTCGCGCCAGAACAGTGACTGGGTTTCGATCTGGCTGTCGGTGCCGCCCTTCACGAACGCGCCCTGGATCGAGCAGGTGTCCGGGTAGTTGCCCTTGAAGTGCAGGGTGTCGACGATGATCTTCTCGATCGCGCCTGGGTGGCCCAGGGCGACGATCACCCAGTCATTGCCCGGTGTACGACGACGTGCGGTTTCCCAGCCGTCGCCCATGTTGATGCCACGGCCTGGGTTGAGGATGTTGCTCATGCGGCCGAAGTGTTCATCGGAGCACGCCAGCGCGCGACCTCCGTTGAGCGCCGAGGCCAGGTCGACTTGTTCGTTGTCGCCGACCGAGGACCAGTCGCGGAATGGAATGCCGTACACACGTAGACGCGCCACGCCGCCATCCGGGTAGATGTTGAAGCGCAGGTGGCTGTAGGCCTGGTCGTTGTTGATCTCGTGGTAGTGGTGGCTGTTGCCTTGCAGCTCGACGGCCGACAGCACTTCCACCCACTGGGTGTTTTCGTCCGGGTCGCCCGAGGCCAGGAAGCAGGCTTCCAGCGACGCCGACGGCGGGTAGTTGCCGGTGAAGAATGAGGTGTCGATGTCCACGCCCTTGATCGAGCCAGGTACGCCCAGGCGAATGACCGCACTGTCGTAGCCTTCGAAGCGCTTGCGGCGTGACTCCCAGCCGTCCATCCACTTGCCGTTGTCATCGAAAACGCCCTCCTTCCACACGGCCGGCGTCGGCTGGAACAGACGGTTGGCGTCAGCGAACCAGTCATCGGTCACCGAAAGGATCTTGGTGCCCAGACGGGCGTCGGCCAGGTTGACGAACTTCTCGAAAGGTACGGCGTAAGCTTTCATTCTTCTTGTCTGCCTTAGATAGAGTGGCTGGGGATGGTCGTTTAGAGGGTCAGTAATCGGAACAACGCGATCTTGTTGATCTCGGCCAGTGCGCAGTTGAACTCGGCGTCTGCCGAATTGTGGATGCGTGTTTCGAACGCGGCCAGGATCTGATGCCGGTTGCTGCCTTTTACCGCCATGATGAAGGGAAACTTGAACGTGGCCTTGTAGGTGTCGTTCAGCTCGGTGAAGCGTGAGAACTCTTCGGCCGTGCATTGGTGAATACCCGCGCCGGCTTGTTCATCGGTGCTGGCTTGGGTCAGTTGGCCCTGGACGGCGGCTTTGCCGGCCAGGTCCGGGTGAGCGTTGATCAGGGCCAGTTGACTGGCATGATCGGCGCTCAACAGGATATCGCTCATGCGCTGGTGCAGGGTTTCGATCTCGTCGATCGAAGCGTCCTGGCCCAGGTCGAAGGCCTTCTCGGCTACCCATGGCGAATGTTCGTAGATGTCGGCGAAGGCGGCGACGAATTCATCGCGGCTCAGGGTCGACGGCTTAAGGGTTTGGAACGCGGTCATTTCGCTGCTCCCGTGTACGGGTGGGTTTCGTGCCAGTGACGGGCAATGTCCACGCGACGGGTGAACCACACGTGTTCGTGACCTTTGGCGTACTCGAGAAACCGCTTCAACGAAGCCAGGCGCGCAGGGCGGCCGATCAGGCGGCAATGCAGGCCGATGGAAAGCATCTTCGGCGCCTCGTCCCCTTCGGCGTAGAGCACGTCGAAGGCGTCCTTGAGGTATTCGAAAAAGTCATCGCCCTTGTTGAAACCCTGCACCTGGGTGAAGCGCATGTCATTGGTGTCCAGGGTGTAGGGGATCACCAAGTGCGGCTTGTCGGTAGGGTTGTTAGGCTCCCAGTAGGGCAGGTCGTCGTCGTAGGTGTCGCAGTCATACAGGAAACCGCCTTCCTCCATCACCAGCCGGCGGGTATTCGGGCCGGTGCGCCCGGTGTACCAGCCCAATGGGCGCTCGCCGGTGAGTTCGGTGAGGATGCGGATGGCTTCGAGCATGTGCTCGCGCTCCTGGGCCTCGTCCATGTATTGGTAGTCGATCCAGCGGTAGCCGTGGCTGCAGATTTCGTGACCGGCCTCGACCATCGCGCGGATCACGTCCGGGTGACGCTGGGCGGCCATGGCCACGGCGAAGACGGTCAGTGGAATATCGAATGCTTTAAACAGCTTGAGGATGCGCCAAACGCCGGCGCGGCTGCCGTATTCGTACAGCGACTCCATGCTCATGTTGCGCGCGCCTTGCAGCGGCTGCGCCGAAACCATTTCCGACAGGAAGGCTTCAGACTCTTTATCACCGTGCAAAATATTGCGCTCGCCGCCTTCTTCGTAATTGAGTACGAAAGACAACGCGATGCGCGCCTTGCCCGGCCAGTGGGGGTGAGGAGGGTTACTGCCGTAACCGATCAGGTCGCGTGGGTAGTCAGCGCTCACTGCAGTCTTCCTTCTTGTGCGTGATCATTCATGTGGCGGCCGGGCAGTGAAAAGACTGGGTGGCGTCACAGCGATGAGTGATTGTATACAACTTATCGGCAACTTTGTAAGCCTGCTTTTCTGCATTTTTTCCGCAGAGCTCTGTGTAAAGGGTGTAGCAAGAAACTTGCCTGACTGGTCAGCTAATGGACAAAAGGTTGTTTAAAAGCAAGGATTACTCATCGATCAGTCTGTCGAGCATCAGCAGCATGCTGATCCAAAGCGTTATAATTTTTATTGTGTACAATTTTTTTTAAAAGTGTCTTAATCAGCCATCGCCGGCTTTTTCGATGCCCTGAAAAAGTGCGGATCACTCTTCTACTGACCACGGGAGGCGCGTAGACGCCATGGGACGCTTGACCACACACATTTTGGACGCCGCACACGGCTGCCCCGGCAGCGCGATCAAGGTTGAACTGTATCGCGTCGAAGGCACTCAGCTTGAGTGGGTCGCTACCGCCGTGACCAACAGCGACGGGCGCTGCGAAGCACCATTGCTGCAAGGCGACGACTACCGCAGCGGTGTCTACCAGCTGCAATTCAGCGCCGGTGATTACTACCGTGCCCGTGGCGTGCAATTGCCTGAACCGGCGTTTCTCGATGTGGTGGTGTTGCGCTTTGGCATCAGCGCCGAACAGGATCACTACCATGTCCCACTGTTGATTTCGCCTTACAGCTATTCCACCTACCGCGGTAGCTGAGCGTCACCTCGCTTCACACCCCCAAAGCTCTTCGTTGGTTTTTCGCCCGCCCACACTGCGGGCTTTTTTTGCCTGCAGTGGGCTCAATTATCTAGCGCGTTCTGACCGCCTGCGTTGCTTAGGCTGGGTGTTTTCCTCCACGAGAAAAAACACCATGACCTCGGCCACCGAAAGTCAGTCCGCTCCTCCCGTTTCCAGCGCTGCGTCCGACACCGACGAGATTGACGACGCCAGCGATGCTGAAGAGGCCCCCGACGCTGAGTTACGGGCCATTCGTAACTCGTTGAAGGCGCGGGTTCGCACCTCTACCCATCCCAGCCGCCTGATCAATCAGATCTGCCTGGCCGACATGCGCTGCAGCGAGTCGGCGCAGACGCTGACACATCTGCTGGGGCGCTCGCCCAAAATATTGAAGGTGATTCGCGCCGAGCTCTACAAGGCGTTCAAGGAGGAACCGGATGATCTGCTGTTTACCGTGCCTGCGAAGGACGGTGAGCCCGAGAAAGTCGACAGCCTGACAAGTCGTGCATTGTCGTTGCTTTTTGAGCCCTGGGCGGCTGCCAGTGTTTGTGCGTCAACCACGCTGACCATCAAAGGAAAGCCCGGCTCTCGATTGACATTGACGCCGTTGGAAGCCCTTCAACGGGTGGTCGCGATGCGGCTTTATGAGCGATTAATCCACGCGGCCGCTAACTATTGGGACACCTTGGCATACGGTTCCTGGCGCACGCGCCGGGAGCGCTGGGTAGCGTTGCACGAGGAGCTCTTCGCCGCCCGTGCCTTGATCGCGCGGCAACTGGATGAGCTGTCGAGTACCGGAATGGCCATGGTTCAGGCTGTGATTGATGCGCCTGGCGCGCCGGCGCGTCAGGCCGCGGGTGGTGATTGGGCCTGCGTGCGAGTGGGCCAGTTACTCTGGCCGGGTACACCTGCGATGGTGATTCCAGGTGCCCTGCATATCTATCGCGAGGGTGACCCCAGTGGTGTGCCGCATATCATTTACCTGCCGGGTGTGGCCCGCAATCTCTATGAGTACCCTTCCTTCGTTGCGCTTCAGTGCGGTGTGCTGGAGCTGAGCAAGTCGCGGTTTGACGAGCTCTGGCAATGCTTGCCTTTAAATCGTCGCCACATGTTATGCCGTCCTGCGGACTTGTCCCCGGCGTCCAGCGTTGTGCGTGGTCAGGAGATTCTGGAGGATGCGTTGGCGCTGGGGGCGCAGGAGTTGCTGAGCCAGCAATGGAATAACGAGTTGGCCTGCGTTTCGGTGATTTATCACCAGCACGTATTTGCCAAAGAGCGGCCGCAGCCACTTGATGCAGGTTCGTTTCTCAAGTACGTGGAGGGCAACAGGAAACAACTGGTCGGGTGGGCTCGGCTCGGCGAGCTGCGTGACGAATTGCTCGATTGGGACCACCAGCGACGGAGCACAGAAATTATCTTTGCCAGTGTCGCGCCCGGCTTGGCGCTGCGCACGGCAGAGCAGCAGATCAAGCGTTACGAAAAAGGCATGGTCGCGCTGCTGGATCCGGATGATCCAAGCGCCGAGACACCGGCGCATCAGGAGGTCGTCGCATGGGTGGGTCAACTCAAGGTTCACGCCCAAACCTTGAATGCATTGTCGCAGGGTGCCGGGCAACGCTTGCTTCACGTTGATTTTTGGTCTGAGCGCCCAGGTGGGGAGGGGACACCCAGGCGGGTTGTGTCGTTTATGCACGCCCAAACCGAGGCCTTGCGCTGCGAAGTGCAGTTGCAACACAGGCTTAAGCTGCTGAGTACGGCGCATCGTGACTTGATGATTGAAGTGGTGGAGCAGCCTTTGCCCGCCCGGCGTCCGGACAGTCAAACCCAGGTGCTGTCGATTGCCATCGGCAGCGAGCTGGATGCCTTTTACTCGCTCCATAACATTTGGGTGGTTACGACCGCCGCGGCGGTGAGAGTCCCGCTTCGCCAGCTACCCGTGGTGCTGTACGCCTTCGGAGAAGAAGGCGGGGTGATGGCTTTTGCCGGGCTGGACGCCCTCACCCGAAGTGTCAAAGCCAGTCTCGTCAGTCGGGACGATTCCGTGCTGTGGGGCTGTGTCGCGCGCGATAAGCGCAACAACTTACGCACACATGCGGTGCGTGAAACCTTAGAGGTGCGCTACGTGCCCATCCCAGGTAAACCGGCATTGGCCTCCCTCAAAAAGCGCCTTGGGAGCTGTGATCGCTTGTACAAAAGCACCGATCACATCACGCGTATTTTCAGTGAGGTCAAGGATGCCGACATGAGCCGTGCGCTGCTGTTGACTGAGCTGGAACAACACCTGCAGGTTCCCTTCAATAGCGCCCTGAGCCGCGCGCAGGCGAATATTGAGTTGCTGCGCAACGTCGCACTTGAGGCGAAAAAACTGCCGGCATGGTTAGCGGGGGCCACGCGTGCGCAGCGCAAACACTTCAGGCGCTCGAAGAAGCTTTACATGAGCAGCACCTGGGCATTTTTAAGCCGGCTGGAACAACGTCTACCGGACTTGAACACCTATGCCCGCCAGGCGTTGACCGCCCGGTTGCGTGACGAGGGGATCTCCTTGGGGGTGCAGATAGACGAGCCCTTTATGGCGATGTCCGGTGATATCCATGGCACGTATTGTGATTATAAAGAGGCTTGCCTCTTGAAAGATCCGCAAAAGATACTGCCCCCCTCGTCGTCGTGCAGGGCCTTCAGTCTATTGGAGCTGGCGCTGCACAACCTGGACCCGCTGGCACCTTGGACGCACTATAAGTTAAACCGTGCTTGCCCTCTGCGATGGACGTGGCCAGACAGTCTTTCGACTGGCCGTTTGAGGCAAATCGTATCTTCGCTGGATGTAGGCGGCCGGTACGACGCATTGATCAATAAGGTGTTTTATCCCTCTGTTAATCCCAGTAACTCGCTCAGCAAAGGACGTATTCCCGAGTTATTGAATCGCGCGCTGCGTGCGGGGGTTGAGCATCATCTGTTTTCAGCGATTCAACACGGGCTGTCGGCGAACGCGCAAAGCGTATTCAGTACTGCAATGGCCGCACGGACGCCGCAGGACCTGATGACGAACCCGCATGAGTTACACCTGCACGTGGTTCATTTGGTGGGCCATACGATGCAGCATGATCGCTATGTCGCAGGGATAGTGGTCGTGCAAGACAAGCGTTCGCAGCTTTGCGTGGTCTATTGGCCCCAGGCGCCCCTCGCCTTGGTGCTCACTGAGTACAGCAACCTTGAAAAGGCAGGGGCTGAATTGAACCGTCTGTGCGCATTGCCCGATAACCTTAAGACGCTGGCACGCCAGGTCGCACCCGGCTGGGCCTTTCAGGCAAAGCACCAGTCCCCGTTCGAACCAACGGCCTTCAACATACTTGATGTGCTTCCTGGTAGTTTCCTCGTGAGAGGGATTTGGCGGTTGACCCGCCTGCTGCGCGTCAAGCATCTGGAACCGTCGCTGTTACTTGATGAGATTGAAGAACAGGCGCTCGAGCAGATTGCCAGTGATCCACGGGATTGGCTGGCGATTGTTGCCACGTCCAACTGCAATGCCCAGGCGTTGCTGTACCACGGCAAAGTGCACGAGTTGCAACGCCAGGCACAGGCCGCCAGTTACTCTAATAAAGCGCTGAAGGAATATCGAATCCGCCGCCTTCGCGACGGCAGCTTGGCCAAAACACGGATGGTGTTAAGTCTCTTCATTCCCGTACTCGGAGTGTTCAGTGACATCTACGAGTTGTACGTTGCAGCGCGCCGTTACAAGCGTTATGGCGATCCCAGTGATAAGCGCGTGTTGGCCGATACGATTAAATTGTTAATGGTCAATCTGGTGATGACGTTCGTACCCGGCCCCAAGGTGGCGGGTGTGGCGGGGGCTTCCGCTATACGGTCTGCGCTGCCCCCGGCTTTGGGGCGGATACGCCGCTGGCGGGTGGAACCGAGCGGTGGTCCCCGTTCGGCGTCATCCGTGAGGCAACTTCCGGCCCTGGAGCGTTTCAAGACTGCATCGGTGCCGGAGGGGGCTGTGGCGTTGAAGGGGCCGGGTCGGGAAGGTGTCTACGTCAAAAATGGAGGGCTATTTGTGGCGGATGACACACACCATTATCCGGTTTACAAACGGGGCAGTGAGCAAGGGTTTCGTCTGAAAAACCAGCAGTCGCCGGGTCAGGACGAATTGATTCTGGATATCCACCAGTCCAGGGAGTGGTTACTCGGCGCAGACGCGCCGCAACCGGTGGCGGGAACGAGTTCAAGCATGCCTGGCCCGTGGACAGCTCCGGTACCACCGTCGCCGGACTGGTCGCCGCCCTTAGTGCGCACGGCGACGGAAGACTGGATTAAGAAAACCGTCACGGCACCCTCTGATGGGCTGCAGTGGCGTATGCAAACTCCGAATGTTGACCAAATGATCTTGCTCGCGCCTGATGTGTATCACATTCCGATGGATTCCCGAGGTTTTGCCTGTAATGTACTGCGAGACGCCCCGGCTGGCGCGAGTTTGGCTGATCCGTCAAGTGCTTATTACAGGTTGCTCCCTCAAGGTAATCAAGCGCCTTTGGACGGCATTGTATTTATCATGAAGGATGAACCGTTGGTGTCATTGGCCAGCGTTGATCTCGAGCGTTGGACAAGCACCGCGCGACTCGAACAGCCTATTGCGGCCTCACGCACTTCGACGAACGACTGGGTGTTCCATACACCTCTATTCAACAAGCCATTGGCGGAGTCTGTGGGGGATGCATTTCCTGACATGACCATCAAAAGCCGGGATTTCACTGTCGCAAGGCTGATTGAACGGGCGGATCCGAGCCGCTCTGCAACGGCGACTCATCTGCTCAACGTTCGTACGACGTTGGACGGTTGGTTACCACCACTGCCTGCCAGCCCCGGTCAAACGGATGACTTGCTGAGGATGTTGCGGTATTCCCATAGGAAGAAAGGCACGGTGTTCATCGGTTTCGACGGTAAAGCGCCCGGCTTTACTCGTGTCGACTTTCAGGCGACGGGATTGGATCCTTCGTTGCGGCCCAGTCGCGGGGGGCGCTGGGTTGAGCGAAACGATGCGCAGTATGCGGCCGTCAGGCAGGTGCTGGAGCGACAGGGTTTCAGTGTCAATGAGCTGCGCAAAAAGCGAGGTCGCCGGTTCACGCGCGATTTTATCGCGACCCATACGTCCTCCGATCAGAACCTGCTGTACTACGTGACAGTCCAGTGGGCCGAAAAAGGGGTTGTCACGTTGCATGAACGGTTGACGGATGGTTGGTTTAATCGAGCCATTAGCCGATCTCCAAAATTAAGCGCGCTCGTGCAAGTCAAAAGTGCCATGGAGGAGGGGCGATTGATCCGGATCGCAGCAGGCATTCAATGGCCCGTCCGGGGTACGGTTCCTCCCAGTGTTTATTTCGTCAAAGTGAGTCCATTCTGACCTTCATCAACGACATCATGCCCGCACCGCCAAACAATCCCGCACTGACACGGTTGAACCAGCTTTGGCCTTTGCCGCTGCGCAGGTAGCGGGCCGCACCATGGGCGCTCAAGCCATAGGCCAGTTTGCAGAACAGGTCGAGCACGGTCCAGGTGGCGATCATTACCAGTAGTTGTGGCAGGAACGGCTGCTCGCCGTTGAGAAACTGGGGCAGAAAGGCGGCGAAAAACAGAATGTCCTTTGGGTTGCTGGCGCCGAGGACAAAGGCGCGGCCAAACAGTGTGCGAAAGCGGGGCGTGGCAGCCGACTGCGCAACTTCGGCGCCATGGGCCGGTTGCCGCGATTGCTGCCAGCTCTGCCAGGCGAGATAAAACAGGTACAACGCGCCAACAATCTTCAAGGCACTGAACAGTTGCTCGGACGCCAGTAACAACGCCCCCAAACCCAGCGCCGAGGCGCTGAGCAGGCAGATCGAGGCAAGTACCCCGCCAAGAAACGCTGGATACGAGCGGCGCAGCCCATAGTTGAGGCTGTTGCTGATCATCAGCAGGGACAGTGGCCCTGGTATGAGGATCACCACCAATGCTGCGCCGCTGAACAGTAGCCAGGTTTCCAGGTTCATCCATTGCTCCTTTATAGAAATATGAATTTGGCGATAAAGATCGCGCACAGCACCCACAGGCTGACAGAAATCTCGCGGTACTTACCGGTGCCGGCCTTGAGCGCCACATACGTGATAAAGCCCAAGGCGATACCGTCGGCGACCGAGAAGGTCAGCGGCATCATGATTGCGGTGACAATCGCCGGGATGCTGTCAGTGGCTTCATCCCAATTGATATGGGCCATGCTCGCCATCATCAGCATCGCGACATAAATCAGCGCACCCGCCGTGGCATACGCTGGAATCATCCCCGCCAGTGGTGCAAAAAACATCGCCGCCACAAACAGGATGCCCACGGTCACGGCGGTCAGCCCGGTACGCCCGCCAGCGGCCACGCCGGCAGCACTTTCCACGTAGCTGGTCACCGGTGGAACACCCACCATGGCACCGAATACGCTGGAAGCACTGTCGGCTTTCAACGCACGTGACAGGTTATCGATCTTGCCATCGGCATTGACGAGGCCGGCCCGCTGCGCGACGCCCATCAGTGTACCGGCAGTGTCGAACATGTGTACAAAAAGAAATGCAAATACCACGCTGATCATGCTGATATTGAATACACCTTTTACGTCCATGGCCATCCAGGTCGGCGCCAGGCTCGGAGGTGTGGCAAGAATGCCGTTGTAGTGCACCAGGCCCAGCCCTCCACCCGCCAGCGTCACAGCGATGATGCTGATCAGGATCGCGCCGAACACGCGGTGGTAGCTGAGGATCGCGATCAGCAGGAAGCACACGGCTGCCAGCAGTGGCGCGGGCTCGTGCAACGAACCGAGTTTGATCAAGGTCGCGGGACTGTCGACGATGATGCCCGCCGTCTTCAGGCCGATCACCCCGAGGAACAGGCCTACACCCGCGCCCATCGCATGGCGCAAGCTGACGGGGATGCTGTTGAGCAGCCATTCGCGCACGCGGGACAGGGTCAGGCCCATGAACAGAACGCCGGAAATAAACACTGCGCCCAGCGCAGTTTCCCAGGTGTAGCCCATGGTGCCGACCACGGTGTAGGTGAAAAACGCGTTCAAGCCCATGCCCGGCGCCAGGCCGACCGGCCAGTTGGCGTAGAGGCCCATTAACAGGCAGCCCAGCGCGGCGGCGATGCAGGTGGCGACGAATGCCGCGCCGTGATCGATGCCGGCGTCGGCCATGATGTTCGGGTTGACGAAAATGATGTAGGCCATGGTGATAAAGGTGGTGAGACCGGCGATCAGCTCGGTCTTCACTGTGGTGCCATGCGAGCGCAGCTTAAACAGGCGTTCCAGCCAGCCGGTGCGGGTGGGTTGGAGGTCCAGGGGTGAGGCTTCGGATTTGCGGCTATCCACAGCGAGTACTCCTCAAGCATTTTATTGTTATGGCCAGCGCTTAGGCGCTGTGAGGTACTGGCGGGTTTGTTGACCAATAGGTCAGGAACTCGCACGAAGCGAATTATGCTTTTGTATACAAATAAAGCAAATAATGTTTTCGAGCGGTTGGGTAAAAGTGGATGAAAGGCTAGTTCAAGGCACTCAGCGCCTGGTTCACCGCTAGCCATCCGGCCACGGCTTCAGCCCCCGCGTCACTGAAGGCGCGTTGCAACAACTTCACCTGTTCGCGGCGCAGTGATTGCTCAAAACGCAGGCCTTCTTCAGTGAGCTCCAGCAGGCGTTTGCGCTTGTCGGTTTCTGACGCGACGCTGTTGACCAGATGCATTTCCTGCAATTGGCGCAGGGGCATGTTCAGCGCCTGCTTGCTCACACCGAGCAATTCCAGCAGTTCCTTCACGCTCAAGGCGGGGTAGCGCGCGATAAAAAACACAATGCGCTGGTGCACGCGGCTCAGGCCTCGACGTTCGAGCATCTCGTCGGCTTTGGCGGTGAAGGCCTGGTAGCCGAAAAAGAACGCCTCCATGGCCTCTTGTTGGCGGGCCTGGTTTTTAAGGTCAAGCATGTTGACGTATCCACTGAAGTTGTCGTAATTTCGGTCAACCAGTTTGACGTATTTAACGCGATCTTCGCTACCGGTGACCCCATGGCCTTCTCTGAACGTGTTACGCGCCTTAAAAGCTCCCTGATCCGTGAAATCCTCGCGGCAGCCCAGCGCCCGGAAGTGATGTCTTTCGCCGGGGGGCTGCCGGCCGAGGCCATGCTGCCAGCATTGAACTGGGATGACATGCCGCTGAACATCGGCCAATACGGCATGAGCGAAGGCGAGCCACAATTGCGCGAGTTGCTCGCCGCCGAGGCCCGAGCCCTTGGCGTGCCGTGCCAGGCCAGCCAGGTGCTGGTGGTCAGCGGTTCCCAGCAAACCCTGGACCTGGCGGCGAAGCTGTATATCGACAAAGGCACGCAGATCCTGTTGGAAGGCCCGACCTACCTGGCTGCCTTGCAGATCTTCCAGCTGTTCGGCGCCGATTGCCTCACCGTGTCATTGGAAGCCGATGGCCCCGACCTGGCCGCTCTGCGGGTCAACCTTGAACGCCATCGTCCGGCGTTCATCTACCTGATCCCGACGTTCCAGAACCCGTCGGCCGTGCGCTACAGCGACGCCAAGCGCGCCGCCGTCGCCGCCTTGCTCGATGAGTTTGGCGTGACCCTGATCGAAGATGAGCCCTACCGCGAACTGACGTTCGACGGCGGCAGCGCCACACCGATTGTCGGACGCCTGAAAAAAGCCAGTTGGATCTACACCGGCACCGTGTCCAAGACCCTGTTGCCGGGCCTGCGCGTTGGCTACCTGATTGCCAGCCCGGACCTGTTCCCGCACCTGCTCAAGCTCAAGCAGTCGGCGGATTTGCACACCAACCGCGTCGGCCAGTGGCAAGCGATGCAGTGGATCGGCACGGAGAAATACCAGCATCACCTGGTGGAACTTCGCAGCTTTTACCGCGAGCGTCGCGATGCGTTCCAAGCCGCATTGGAACGTCACTTCGCCGATCTGGCCGACTGGCAAGTGCCCCAGGGTGGATTATTCTTCTGGCTGACCTTGAAACAGCCGCTCGACACCCGCACCTTGTTGGCTCAAGCGCTCGATCAGAACGTCGCGTTCATGCCCGGTGAACCGTTCTTTTCCGAGCCGGACCAGCACCACGGTTCGCTGCGACTCAATTTCAGCCATATCGACCCGGCCCGCCTCGACGAAGGTCTTAAGTGCCTGGCCGCGGTGGTCCGTCACGCACAGCACGCGCAAGCGGCATAAGGGGAGCCCCATGTACAAGGTTTATGGCGATTACAAGTCGGGCAACTGCTACAAGGTCAAATTGATGCTCAGCCTGCTGGGCATCCCGTATCAATGGATCGATGTCGATATCCTTAACGGCGATACCGAGACCCCCGAGTTCCTGACCAAGAACCCCAACGGTAAGATCCCGGTGCTGGAACTGGAAGACGGCACCTGCCTGTGGGAGTCCAACGCGATTCTCAACTTCCTCGCCGATGGCAGTGAGTTCCTGCCCACCGAGCCGCGCCTGCGCACGCAAGTGCTGCAGTGGCAGTTCTTCGAGCAATACAGCCACGAGCCGTACATTGCAGTGGCGCGGTTTATCCAGTTTTACCTGGGACTTCCCGAGGATCGTCTGGAGGAATACAAAAAACTGCACAAAGGCGGCTACAAGGCACTCAAGGTGATGGAGCGCCAGCTGCAGTTGACGCCTTACTTGGTGGGCGACCAGTTCTCCATCGCCGATGTGGCGCTGTATGCCTACACCCATGTGGCGAATGAAGGTGGGTTTGACCTGGACGCTTATCCGGCCGTGCAGGCGTGGCTGGTGCGGGTGGCCAGCCATCCCAAGCACGTGCCGATGCTGGACTGACAACGAGGCCGAAATGTGGGCGCTAGAGTGTGTCAGATAGTTCGTCGTTCAGCAGATCAAAGCAGCGTTGTGCTGCGGGACTCAGCCCCATCCCGCTGCGACTGATCAACCCGATCTCCCTGTTCACGCCAGGATGATCGATATTGATGCGCTTCAAACCCTCCAGACTGTCCGCCGCCGACTCTGGCAGCACACTGATCCCCAGCCCTTGGCGCACCAGCGCCAACACGGTCGACATGTAGTTGGCCTCCATCCCGGCGTTCATCGTCAGTCGTGTCTCGTCGAACAGCGCATCCACGTGCTCGCGCACACTGCTGTCGCGGCCGGTGAGGATGATCGGCTGGTCCGCCAATTGTTCCAGGGTCAGTTGTTGATGGCGGGTGAGGGGATGATCCAGCGGTACAAACGCGCACAAACGATCATTCAGCACCGGTACGAATTCCAGGCCGTGGCTGAGCCGTGCGCGCACGCCGATGCCGAAATCCACTTCGCCGGAACGTACTTGAGCGTGAATGCGATGGGCCACCAGGTCATGCAGGCGTACTTCGATCCCGGCAAAACGCTCGCGAAACAGGCGCAGAACAGGCGGCAGCGAACCGGCACAGACCGAGGGCAGGGCGGCGATGGTGACCACGCCTCGGCGTAAGGCGGCGAGGTCGCGGGAACCGGTGACGATGTTGTCCAGGTCCAGCAGCAGTTTTTCCATGGGCCCGCGCGCATCCAGGCCGGCGGCGGTGATACTGACGTGACGTGGGCTGCGGTCGAGCAGGGCGACGCCGAGCCAGTCTTCCAGCTGCTGCACTTGCACGGTCAGCGCAGAAGGCGATAGGTGCAGCTCATTGGCGGCCTTGGTGAAACTGCCGGTGCGGGCCACGGCAAGGAATGCCTGGATGTGTTGGATGCTGTTCTTCATTGCTGCTCGGCGGGTTCGGCCTGCAAACCAGCGCCTTCATCATCACCGGTATCAAGAACGTCGCCCCCGTGGTGGGTATGTTTGTGTTCGCGATCCTGTTTTTCGGGATCATGACCGACGCCGGCATGCTTGACCCCATCATTGATCGCATCCTGCGCACGGTAGGGACGCGTCCTACACGAATTGTCGTGGGTACGGCGACCTTGGCGTTACTGGTGCACCTGGACGGCTCCGGCGCGGTGACCTTTCTGGTGACGGTGCCGGCGATGCTGCCGCTGTACACGCGGCTGGGCATTGATAAGCGCATCCTCGCGTGTGTCTGCGCGATGGCGGCAGGGGTCAACTTCTTACCGTGGACCGGCCCGGTGCTGCGCTCCTCCGCGGCGTTGCATGTGCCGGTGGCGGACCTGTTCCAGCCGCTGATCCCGGTGCAGATCGTTGGTCTGATCTTCGTATTCGCCTGCGCCTGGTGGCTGGGTCATCGCGAAGAAAAACGCCTGGGCCTCGGCGCCGGCTCGGTCGTCGATGCGATGCCGCAACGGGTGCTCAGTGACGACGACATCAAGCTGCGTCGCCCAGGTCTGTTCTGGGTCAACTTGATCCTGACCGTGCTGGTGATGGTGGTGATGATTGCCGGCTGGGTCGACCCGGTGGTGATGTTTATGCTCGGCACCGTGATGGCTTTGTGTATCAACTATCCCAATGTGGACGCCCAGCGCGCCCGCATCGATGCCCACGCCAAGACCGCGCTGACCATGGCCAGTATCCTGCTCGCCGCCGGGGTGTTCACCGGGATCATGCAAGGCACCGGCATGCTCAAGGCGATTGCCGAAGTGGCGGTGGCGCAGATTCCGGCCGGCCACGGCAAGTTGATCCCGGCGGTGGTGGGCTTTATTTCCATGCCGTTGAGCATGCTGTTCGACCCCGACTCCTACTATTGCGGCGTAATGCCGGTGATCGCCGAAGTGGGTAAGGCCTTGGGCGTCGACCCGTTGCAAGTGGCCCAAGCCTCATTGCTCGGCGTGCACACCACCGGTTTCCCGGTCAGCCCGCTGACCCCGCGACCTTCCTGTTGGTGGGCCTGTGCAAGATCGAATTGGCCGATCACCAGCGCTTCACCATTCCGTTTCTGTTCGCAGCGTCGGTGTTGATGACCCTGACGGCGTTGCTCCTGGGAGTAATTTGAGATGAAAACCTTGCGCATCGGTTCCGGCGCCGGCTATTCCGGCGACCGTATCGAACCTGCCGTGGAGCTGGCCGAGCGGGGCAACCTGGATTACCTGGTGTTCGAGTGCCTGGCTGAACGCACCATTGCCCTGGCGCAACAGGCGCGGATCAGTGATCCACAGGGCGGGTACGACCCCTTGCTGAGTGAGCGCATGCGCCGGGTGTTGCCTTTTGTTGGCCGGCCTGAAGGTCGCCGCCGCCTGCGGGTGATCACCAACATGGGCGCCGCCAATCCGGTATCCGCGGCTATTGAAGTGCGGCGGATTGCCGGTGAGTTGGGCCTTGATCTTAAGGTGGTTGCGGTCGTCGGCGACGACGTGTTGAACGTGTTGCAGCCCGAGTTTCTGTTGGATAATGGCCAGACTGTCGGCTCATTGGGTGAACGGCTGATTTCCGCAAATGCCTACCTGGGCGTCGACGGTATTCTGGAGGCGTTGCGTGCCGAAGCAGATGTAGTGATCACCGGGCGCGTGGCCGACCCATCGCTGTTCCTCGCGCCGCAGATGTTTGAATTTGGCTGGGCGCCGGACGATTGGCTGCGTCTGGGGCGCGGCACGTTGGTGGGGCATTTGCTCGAATGCGCCGGGCAAGTCAGCGGTGGGTATTTTGCCGATCCCGGCTTCAAGGACGTGGATGACCTCGCGCGCCTGGGCTTCCCCTTGGCTGAGATCGATGCCGACGGCGACGCCTTGATCACCAAGGTTGCCGGCTCAGGTGGGCGGGTCAGCCGCGCCACCTGTACTGAGCAACTGATCTACGAAGTGCACGACCCGGCGGCGTACCTCACGCCGGATGTGACGGCCGATTTTTCCCAGGTGGGGTTTGTCGAAGAAAGCGTTGATCGCGTGCGCGCCAGCGGTGCCGACGGCCGCGCGCGGCCCGAACAATTGAAGATCAGCGTCGGCTATCTGGATGGCTGGATCGGTGAAGGGCAGATGTCCTACGGCGGCCCCGGTGCTGTCGCACGGGCGCAGCTGGCGCGGGATGTAGTCCTCAAGCGTCTTGAGTTGATGGGCGTGAAGATGCAAGACCTGCGCGCGGAGCTGATCGGCATGGACTCGCTTCACGGCACACGCAGCACAGTCGAACCCTGGGAAGTGCGCCTGCGCGTGGCGGCCCGCTGTGAGGATC
This sequence comes from Pseudomonas sp. RA_15y_Pfl1_P11, assembly GCF_963970975.1. Classification (NCBI taxonomy): domain Bacteria; kingdom Pseudomonadati; phylum Pseudomonadota; class Gammaproteobacteria; order Pseudomonadales; family Pseudomonadaceae; genus Pseudomonas; species Pseudomonas sp. RA_15y_Pfl1_P11. The sequence continues at coordinate 44,138 of NZ_CAXAOY010000008.1, read as the reverse complement.
GCGGCGAAGCGGTGCGCGTTGGCAATGAAGTTGAAACCCTCTACACCAATGGCCCGTCCGAAGGCGGCGGCGCGAGCAAAAGCGTGCGCCAAGTGGTGGCCGTGGCGTCGTTGCTGCTGCCGCGCAATGCGGTCAACCCGAGGATCGAAGCATGAAGTTGCACACGCTGGCCCACTCCCGCACCGGGGATAAGGGCGACACGTCGAATATCTCGATCATTGCCTACCGTGCCGAGGATTATCCGCTGCTGTGCGAACAGCTCACGGCCGAGCGCGTGGCTGAGTTTTTCGCTGGCTTGCGCGAACCGGGGGCGGCACCTGTGCGGCGTTATGAGTTGCGCAATGTGCAGGCGCTGAATTTCGTGCTGCCGGGGATCCTGCGCGGTGGCGTCACCCGTTCGCTGGCGCTGGATGCGCATGGCAAGTGCCTGGGTTCCGCGCTGCTGGGTCTGGTAATACGGCGTTAAGGCGGGCACAGGCAAGCCAGCGCCCACATTTTGATTTTTTAAACCTGTCAGACCGCAGCAAACCGCTTGTCCAGGTAATCAATGATCACCTTGGAGTCATACATCCAGGTGGTCTGGCCATTTTCTTCAATGCGCAGGCACGGCACTTTGATCTTGCCGCCTTGCTCCAGCAGGGTCTGGCGGTCCTGCTCGTTGTTCTTCGCATCCTTCAACGCCACTGGCACATTCAGACGATGCAGGGTGCGGCGAGTCTTCACGCAGAACGGGCAGGCATGGAATTGATAGAGCGTCAGCTCCTTGGCTGCCGCATTCACCAACGCCTGCTGTTCGGCAGGCCGCTGCTTTTTGCGCGGGCGGGTAAGGAAGTCGCCCGCGATGATGACGTGGCCGAGGCCCACTCGAAGTGCTTTGACGAACATGGCTAAAACCTCTTGCCCGATACAGAAGGGGCCGCAGCTTACCTCAATTTGGCAGGCGAAAAAAAACCGGCGATGAACGCCGGCTTTTTCGTATGCAGCCTGTTACTTGATCAGGCTGAGGAATTCGCTGCGGGTGGCCGCGTTTTCGCGGAACTCACCCAGCATCACCGAGGTGATCATCGACGAATTCTGCTTCTCGACACCGCGCATCATCATGCACATGTGCTTGGCTTCAATCACCACGGCCACGCCCAGGGCGCCTGTCACTTGCATCACGGCATCGGCGATCTGGCGGCTGAGGTTCTCCTGGATCTGCAGGCGGCGGGCGTACATGTCGACGATCCGCGCAACCTTTGACAGGCCCAGCACTTTGCCGCTCGGGATATACGCCACGTGGGCCTTACCGATAAACGGCAGCAGGTGGTGTTCGCACAGCGAGTACAACTCGATGTCCTTGACCAGCACCATTTCGCTGTTGTCGGAGCTGAACAAGGCACCGTTGGTGACTTCTTCGAGCGTCTGCTCATAGCCGCGGCAAAGGTACTGCATCGCCTTGGCGGCACGTTTTGGCGTGTCGAGCAGGCCCTCGCGGGAAACGTCCTCGCCGAGTTGGCCGAGGATCTCGGTGTAATTCTGTTCCAGGGACATGAAACTACCTGTGGGATTTTCGCAAAGCGCAAGGTTACGGTGGCGGACACATCGCTGCAAGCCTGACGAGGGCACTTGTTACTCGTCACGCCCTTCCATCATGGTGCGCTTGAGCATCACATACACCGCTCCCGCGCCGCCGTGGCGGGCCTGGCACGAGGTAAAGCCGAGTACCTGGGCGTGCTGGCGTAGCCAGGTGTTGACGTGGCTCTTGATCATGGGCCGCTTGCCGTCCAGCCGCACGGCCTTGCCATGGGTAACGCGCACGCAGCGGATTTCGAACTTGGTGGCTTCGGCCAGGAAGGCCCACAGGGTTTCGCGGGCTTTTTCCACGGTCATGCCGTGCAGGTCGAGGCTGCCTTCGAAGGGGATCTGGCCGGCCTTGAGCTTGCGCATCTGGCTTTCCTGCACGCCGTCGCGGGTCCACATCAGCTCGTCTTCGGGGCCGACATCGATTACGAATTGGTCCGACAGGCCGTCCACGGTGGTGGCGTCGGTGCGCACGGTCGCGGCCTGGCGCAGCTTGGCGATCTGCGCCCGGTCGGCCTTGGGTTTGCCGGTATCGGCGCGATCGTGCTTGATCGGCTTGACGCCGCGCAGCTCGTTTTTGAACAGGGAAAAGTCGTCGTCGTGCATGTTGGCCTCCGCGAAGGGCGGGCAGTTTACCTAAATCGCGGCGGCCAGGGCGCAGGAAACGCTATCCAAGCGCCATCAGTCGTGCTTTTTCATCAGATGCGAAGCGATGTTCAGCGACAACGGCTGGCGCATTTTCCGACGGCTGCGCCGCCACAACCACACGCCCAGCCACAGCACCAACAGCCCGATCGCCAACAGAATCGCCGAACCGCCAGGGCTGGCATTCAGCTCGCCAAGGGCCGGCGAGTGACCAAATAGACCGGCGCCACCAGCGCCAGCCAACAGCACACCAATAATCGCCAGCAGCGCGGCAATGCCGGCCACCAGGCGCAGACGCCAGTTGCTCGGGCCCTTGGGGCGCAAGCGACGAGCATCAAAACCATCGGATATCTTCATTCCGACCTTTCCTCCAGGGTATCGGCCCTTCGACCGGACAATACACAGGTTGTTCCGGGGGGAGGGGTAAATGCGCCAAATGAAAGGGCTCTGCGGATGAGCGGGGCAATAAACACTGCCGCGCCGCTCATCAAAAGGTCGATCAGATCAGGTCTTTGGTCTGCGCGAGAGTGGCAAAGTTGTCGGCCATGATCGCCATTTCAGTCTGCTGCACATGCTCGGCGCTCAAGATGCCGCCTTTGTAAGGCAGGTCACGGGTGGTGCAGGCGTCTTCCACCAGGGTGCAGCGAAAGCCCAGGTTCTTGGCGGCACGCACGGTGGTGCTGACACTGGAATGGCTCATGAAGCCGCAGACGATCAAGTCCAGAGGGCCGAGGTCTTGCAGGTGTTTTTCCAGGCCCGTGCCGTGAAAGGCACTGGGCAGCAGCTTGCCGATGATGGTTTCGTCGCCAAGAGGCTCGAGGCCGGGAATGAACTCACCGCGCTCGCCCTGGGGGTCAAACAGGCCACCCACGGTGCCCAGATGGCGTACATGCACGATCGGTCGCCCTGCATTGCGTGCCGCTGCAACGAGTTGTTTGATGTTTTCGACAGCTGCGTCCATGCCCGAGAGGGCGAGTGGACCGCTGAGGTATTCCTTCTGGGCGTCGATGATCACGAGAGTCGCATGGGCAAGGTTCGCTGCTGCGTAACCACGACCGCTGAGTTGAAACATCGTCTTTGGAACGGACATTCTGGGGCTCCTGTGAGGGGGGCTTTTGCGACATTGTCCACTGGCTGAGCGGTTCTGTGAATCGCTACGATCGTAAGGTACGCCGTTGTTGACGTGCAGCCATGTCAATAGGTGGGCTTGTTTAACACAATGATGGCAATTTGGATGAATTCCGACGTGTGGCGACAGGTGTTCGTACATCGTCGATAGGGGCTAAGGCTGTTAGAATCGCCAGTCGTTTTTTCCAGGAGCTTGCCCCCGTGACCACTTCTTCTTCCCGCCTGCGCACCTTGCGCGACCATATCCGTTGGGCTGTCAGCCGTTTTCATGGGGAAGACCTGTTTTTTGGCCATGGCACCGACAATGCCTGGGACGATGCCCGGCAACTGGTGCTCGGCGCCTTGCACCTGCCATGGGAAATTGCCGACAGTTACCTGGATTGCAACCTGGAAGAAGAGGAAGTCGCGCACCTGCAACGGTTGCTGCACCGCCGGATCCACGAACGCGTGCCGACACCTTATCTGATTGGCGAGGCCTGGTTCTGTGGCATGTCATTTATCGTCGATGAGCGTGTGCTGATCCCGCGTTCGCCGATCGGCGAGCTGATTGAAAACCGCTTCGCGCCTTGGTTGGCCCAGCCACCGGCACGCATCCTAGACCTGTGCACCGGCTCCGGCTGCATCGGCATCGCCTGTGCCTACGAGTTCCAGGACGCCGAGGTGGTGCTGGGGGACTTGTCCTTCGAAGCCCTGGAAGTGGCTAACCAGAACATCGAGCGTCATGGCGTTGATGAGCGCGTGTATACCGTACAGGGCGACGGTTTCGACGGCCTGCCGGGCCAGCGCTTTGACCTGATCGTGTCCAACCCGCCGTACGTGGATGCCGAAGACTTTGCCGACATGCCTGACGAATACCAGCACGAGCCGGAGCTGGGCCTGGCGTGCGGCGATGATGGCTTGAATCTCGTGCGGCGTATGCTGGCCGAGGCGGCGGACCACTTGACCGAGAAGGGTTTGCTGATGGTTGAAGTGGGTAACAGCCAGGTCCACGTCGAAGCGTTGTACCCGGAAGTGGATTTTGCCTGGCTGGATTTCCAGCGCGGTGGGCATGGGGTGTTTATGTTGACGGCGGAACAGTGCCTGGCGCATCAAGCAGTGTTTGCCGCCAGAGTTTAACTTGTCCTAGCCATAGGAATACGGTGCAAATGTGGGAACGAGCACGCCCGCTCCCACATTTTGATCTTATTTCCTAGTGCGAACCTGTTTCAGCGGTGTGTCGCAATCCAGATCAACAACCCCGCCTGAAACACCGTAAACGCCACCAGGCACGTGATGGTAAAGCGCAACCCGCTGTCCTCACGCTTGAACTTGGTGACTTTTTCCTCTTCCTTGCGCAGCTTCACTTCGTGTTCCATCAGATTCTGCTCGGCCTGTTGCAGCATCTGCGCCGCTTCAAGAATCTCCACGAACTGCACCTTCTCGGTGTTCCAGCTGTCCAGCACGTCGCTGACCTTGCCCGGTTGCACATTGCCTTTGAGGTGCTGCACATCGGCGTAGGCCACATCAAAACCCTGGATGCGCAAGAAGTGATCGCGGCGCAGGCGTGTCGCTTCGTTCAATGCGTCCTTGTTGGACAGGTCCACGCCGTCGACACGATAGTGCGACCACTTCCTCTTCGCCCACGCGGCGGCTTGGGCGACCAGGAAGCGGCCGATACCGCGGTTGGCCGGTTCGATCTCCAGGCTGTTGCCCGGGCCGAAATGCACGCGGTGCTTGTCGTGGTCGACCCAGATATCCAGGTGATTCTGCTCACGGCGCACGCGCTGGCCCGGCAGTTGGATGACCATGCGCAGCAGGCTGTGGTGCTTGTCATTGCGCTCGGCATAACCGAATTGCACGAACCGCAATGGCCGCACGCCCGTGGCCCGGTCGGTTGCCAAGGGGGCCAGGCGCAGCATCTTGAAATGCTCGGCCTGAACATCCGCCCATGGCAGGGTCGCCGCGTCGACGGCCTCGGTTTTTTCAGCCGGGGTTTCGGCGGTAGGTTCCGGTGTTGCTTCAGTGGTTGTCATGCGGCGCTATCCTGTCCAAGCCCAGCAAACCGACAGTCTGTTTACTGTCGACCCTGGGCTTATCGGCCGTTTTTTCCAAGACTGGAGGCAAATTGCCGCTTAATGGGGTTGAAGTCCGTCGATAAAGCGCACCAGACGACTGCCCAGCTCGGCGGCGAGGGGCAATTGCGGGTCGTTGTAAGAGGCCAATTGCTGTTTCACGTCGTTGGGCACGATGCGCATCACGTGGTTCATGCCCCCGATCACCGCAAGCTGAGCGTCTGGCTTGGCCTTTTTCAGTTGCTGGGCATCGCCCACTCCGACCTGGATGTCGTTGGTGCCCTGGATGATCAGCGCTGGCATGCGCAGCTTTGCGAAGGCGGCCGACGGGTCGGCGCGAAACAAACTGATCAGATACGGCTGCACACTGGGTCGGAAAATGCCTTCCAGTGGGCCAGGCACATCCATATCCACTTGGCCGGCCTTGAGGTGATCGAGGATTTGATTGCTGCGCAGCAGCAGGGCAGGCGGCAGGTGATCGGCCAACTGTTGGCGGATCACCTGATCAACCGGGCGTGCGCTGCCGGACAGGGAAATCACCCCGGCGGGGTCCAGTTGCGGCGCGGCGAGGGCTGCTACCAGGGCGCCTTCACTATGGCCGAGCACAATCAGCGGGCCCATGCGTTTGTCGGCTTTGAGCAGTTTGCCCCACGCCACGGCGTCCGCGACGTAAGCGTCCAGGGTCAGGTTGCGCTCATCCGGCGTGGCGGCCAGGCTGGCGGCCACGCCACGCTTGTCGTAGCGCACGCTGGCGATGTTATGCCGCGCCAGCACCCAGGCCAGGCGCTTGAGGCTGTCGTTGCGCGCCCCGTCGGCACTGTTGCCGTTGCGGTCGGTGGGGCCGGAGCCGGCAATGATCAGCACCACCGGTACTGGCTCGTCGGATTTGGGCAGTAGGAGTGAGCCAAACAGCTCGCCGCTACCGGTGTCCAGGCTTATGGGGCGTTGCAACACAATGGGGGAGGCGGCAAAGCCAAGGCTGGAAAACAGGGTGAGGGTCAACAGTAGAACTCGCAGCATCATCGCGCCATCATCAGAGAGGTGCCGGTTGGACCAAGGTCTACCGGTAAGGTTTCGAGGATGAACTAGTCGGTTGGCCTGCGTATACTGGCGGCCTTAAGTTATTACAGTTGACTTGATTCAACTGATTTCACGGAGCGCCCTGCATGTCCGGCAATACCTTCGGCAAGTTGTTCACTGTCACCACCGCGGGCGAAAGCCATGGCCCGGCGTTGGTCGCCATTGTCGACGGCTGCCCGCCTGGCCTCGAGCTGTCCGTGGCAGACCTGCAGCGTGACCTCGATCGTCGCAAACCCGGCACCAGCCGCCACACCACCCAGCGCCAGGAGCCCGACGAAGTCGAGATTCTTTCCGGCGTGTTCGAAGGGCGTACCACCGGCTGCTCCATCGGCTTGCTGATCCGCAACACCGACCAGAAGTCCAAGGACTACTCGGCGATCAAGGACCTGTTCCGTCCGGCCCACGCCGATTACACCTACCACCACAAATACGGCGAACGCGACTACCGTGGCGGTGGCCGCAGCTCGGCCCGCGAAACCGCCATGCGTGTGGCTGCCGGCGCCATTGCCAAGAAATACCTGGCGACCCAGGGCATCGTGATCCGCGGCTACATGAGCCAGTTGGGCCCGATTGAAATTCCGTTCAAGACCTGGGACAGCGTGGAAGAAAACGCTTTCTTCAGCCCCGACCCGGACAAGGTGCCGGAACTGGAAGCCTACATGGACCAGTTGCGCCGCGACCAGGATTCGGTCGGCGCCAAGATCACCGTGGTTGCCGAAGGCGTTAAACCGGGCCTGGGCGAACCGATCTTCGACCGCCTCGATGCCGAACTGGCCCACGCGCTGATGAGCATCAACGCCGTCAAAGGCGTGGAAATCGGCGCCGGCTTCGCGTGCGTGTCCCAGCGCGGCACCGAGCATCGCGACGAGCTGACCCCGCAAGGTTTTCTCAGCAACAACGCGGGCGGCATCCTCGGCGGTATATCCTCCGGCCAGCCGATCGTTGCGCACCTGGCGCTCAAGGCGACCTCAAGCATCACCACAACGGGCCGTTCGATTGATGTGCACGGTAACCCGGTTGACGTGATCACCAAGGGCCGCCACGACCCCTGCGTCGGCATCCGCGCTACGCCGATTGCCGAAGCGATGATGGCCATCGTGTTGATGGACCACCTGCTGCGCAACCGTGGTCAAAATGCTGACGTCCATGTAACCACCCCGGTACTGGGCCAGCTGTGACTGCTTGTTGTAGTGAGCGAGCTTGCTCGCGCTGGGCTGCGAAGCAGCCCCCTGCCAAGCCATGACTAACCCTCTCCCATACTGGCGCCTCTCCAGCTTCTACCTGTTCTACTTCGCCCTGCTTGGGGCGACAGCGCCGTTCCTGGCGCTGTACTTCAATCACCTCGGGTTCTCCAGCGCGCGCATCGGCGAGCTGGTAGCGATCCCCATGCTGATGCGCTGCGTGGCGCCCAACCTGTGGGGCTGGCTGGGTGACTACACCGGCCAACGCCTGGCCATCGTGCGCGTTGGCGCGGTGTGCACCCTGGCGAGTTTTTCGCTGATCTTCGTCAGTCATACCTACGCCTGGCTGGCCCTGGTGATGGCGCTGCATGCGTTCTTCTGGCACGCAGTGCTGCCGCAGTTTGAAGTGATCACCCTCGCGCACCTGCGCAAACAAACCTCGCGCTATAGCCAGATCCGCCTCTGGGGCTCCATTGGTTTTATCCTCACCGTGGTGATCATGGGTCGCCTGTTCGACTGGCTGAGCCTGGACATCTACCCGGTGGTGGTTGTGGTGATCATGGCCGGCATCATCGGCGCCAGCCTGTGGGTGCCGAACGCGCAGCCGGCGACCCAGGGTAGTCGCCTGGCAGGCGAGGGATTCCTGAAACAATTGTGCAGCCCGGGCGTCTTGGCGTTTTACGCCTGCGTGGCGTTGATGCAAATGAGCCACGGCCCGTACTACACCTTTCTCACCCTGCACCTCGAACACCTGGGTTACAGCCGTGGTGTGATCGGCCTGTTGTGGGCTTTGGGTGTCGTGGCGGAAGTGCTGATGTTCCTCGCCATGAGCCGTATCCTCTCGCGCTTTTCGGTACGCCGGGTATTGCTCGCCAGTTTGCTGCTGGCGGCACTGCGCTGGCTGCTGCTGGGTTCGTTTGCCGAGTTTTTCTGGGTGCTGTTGCTGGCGCAGGTGATGCACGCCGCCACCTTCGGCAGCTTTCACGCGGCAGCGATTGCCTTTGTGCAGCGCAGTTTTGGCGACAAACAACAAGGCCAGGGCCAGGCACTGTATGCCGCCCTGGCCGGTACCGGCGGTGCGCTGGGCGCGCTGTATTCGGGCTACAGTTGGAACCTGTTGGGGCCGACCCTGACCTTCAGCACCGCCAGCGTCGCCGCCCTGGCCGCCGCCGTTATCATCGGTCTTCGATTGCAAGAGCAGAACCAAGGAACCCTTCAATGAGCTACGTCGCTGTCTACTCCGCCGCTACACCGGACACTCCGAACAAGGTCTTGACCCATTTCGATGACATCGCCGCGACTCTGGCCGAGCATGGCGTGCGCTTTGAGCGCTGGCAGCCGAGCCCGATTGAGCAGGGCGCCAGCGATGCCGAACTGATCGCGGCGTATCAGACGCAGATCGATGCTCTCGGCTACGGCTCTGTAGAAGTGCTGCGCGTTACCGGCGATCACGCGCAAAAATCTGAACGGCGTGCACAGTTTTTGGACGAGCGCCGTTACAGTGAAGACGATGGGCGTTTTTTCATTGCTGGCCAGGGCCTGTTCGCCCTGCACATTGGCGACTACGTGTACGCCGTGCGTTGCGAGAAAAACGACCTGCTGGTGATTCCCGCCGGTATTGCGCACTGGTTTGACATGGGTGAGAACCCGCACTTCGTAGCGTTGCGGTTGTTCAATACGGCGAAAGGGTGGGTACCTGAATTCACAGGTGACGATATTGCCCGGCGCTTTCCCGGTTTGGACGATTAATTACGGCCTATCAGAAACTTCAATCCCCGTATGGTGGAAGTTTCTGTGGGAAGAAACTTAACCTTCTGTAGGGACTTGCTGTTTATTTTCGGGCCTGCGCCTTAATACCATTCCTTATGTAACTCTCTCTGGTATTAGCGTTTATATCACCTGTCAATAGGAGGAATCCGAAGGGTGATAGGACGTCGACCAATAAAATGGAGAGAACGCAATGAGAGGCCCGAGGGAATCGTTTCTACCGCCGTATTCGGTACCCAATGCTGCCAGGCGACGCATTAACCTGGCGGGCAAGTCGCTGACCCCGACAGAATTGGAAATATTGCGCTGGGCCTCGGAAGGCAAGACTGTGTGGGAGATCAGTAAGATACGCGCCACGTCAGAAGCCACGGTAAAATTCCACTTGCGCAATATCTACGGCAAGTTGGAAGTGACCAACCGCGTGCAGGCAATGAATGAGGCTGCGCGTCAGGGGCTTTGCTGAAGGCGTAAAAAAGGGCCGCGACACTCAACAGTGTCGCGGCCCTCTGCTTTGTCTGAGCCTTAAGCCGAGTGGTACGTCGGCAGGGCAAAGCGGTTTTGGCTCTGCAGCATCGAAATCTGCGGCAGGTCGCTGGCTTGTTCGGCGAGGTCGCGGCGAATGGCGCTGATCACCCAGGTCAATTGGTCGGCAGTGTGCAACTGCTGGTAGGAGATCGAGCGCTTCACCTGTTTGCCTTCGCTGTTACGCAGGGTCAACAGGATGCCGCCGTCAGGACGTGGCTGAGTGGTGACGTCGTAGTTGGAGAATACTGAAGCGAATTTATCTTGGATCAGGCTCATGTCTATCAGCTCCGTTGGCTCAAGTTGGCAAGCATGGAGTGATAGGTGCAGTGATTGTGCCAGCTACCGATTTATAAAAATATCGTTATAAATCAGTGTCTTGTGAAAATTCAGGAATTTCAGTTTCGTGCAATTTGCATGAATGGCCATCATGTATCCTGCATTTTGCGTTGTTCCTCAGGCCTGAACAGGCGCCCCATCAGTTTTTAAGACTGCCTCTGCGTCGCTAAATTCCATTTTTCCGCGGTCGCTCATCGGGATACAAAACTTTTCAAATCCTGCGTGTACAGCCGAAGAGTGGCTGACGTACTTTCCTGCAAGGTTTACGAAGAATAAGAAAAAGGACGTTCCCATGAGCCATCCGCCAAACGACATGATCACTTGGGGCATGATGCTGCGTAAGGTGCCTGCCATTGTTTGTGCGCTCCCCCGCGTGGTACGCGGCATGCGTGCCGCCAATGTCACAGACCCCCAGCAACCCTGCGGCCTGGGCTGGCACTTTGAACAAGCCGCCTTGCGTAACCCGGATGGCGCCGCCTTGTTGTACGCCGACCGCGTCCTCAGCTACACCGAAGCCAACCAACAGGCCAACCGCATTGCCCATCATCTGCAGGCCCATGGCATCGGCAAGGGTGATGTAGTCGCGATGTTTATCGAAAACCGTCCCGAACTGCTGCTTAACGTGTTGGCCGTGACCAAGCTGGGCGGCATCTGCGCCATGCTCAATACGGCGCAAACCCAAGCGGCGCTGGTGCACAGCCTTAACCTGGTGAACCCCGTGGCGATCGTGGTGGGGGCAGAATTGGTGGACGCCTACGAAGTCGTGCGTAATGAGGTGGCGATCGAGGCAAAACGCACGTGGTTCGTCGCCGAGCAACACGGCGCCACGGTGCCGCAAGGTTACATCGACCTGATCGCTGCCAGCGCCGAGCGCCCGGCGACTAACCCGGCCAGCACCGCGCAGGTTTTCTTCAACGATCCCTGCTTTTATATCTACACCTCCGGCACCACGGGCTTGCCCAAGGCCGGCATCATGAAGCACGGCCGCTGGACCAAGACCGCCGTCAGCTTCGGCAGCATTGCCTTGGACATGGGCCCGGACGACGTCCTTTATTGCACGCTGCCGCTCTATCACGCCACCGGCCTGTGCGTGTGCTGGGGCTCGGCGATTGTCGGAGCGTCGGGGTTTGCCATCCGGCGTAAATTCAGTGCCAGCCAGTTCTGGGACGACGCGCGTAGATTCAAGGCGACCACCCTCGGTTATGTCGGTGAATTGTGCCGTTACCTGCTCGACCAGCCAGCCAGCGAAAACGATGGTGATCACCGCGTGACCAAGATGGTCGGCAATGGCCTGCGTCCTGGCGTGTGGGCGCAGTTCAAGGCGCGTTACGGCGTCCATCATGTGTGCGAGTTGTATGCCGCCAGCGACGGCAATATCGGCTTCACCAACGTCTTGAATTTCGACAATACCGTCGGTTTTTGCCTGCAGCACTGGGCGCTGGTGGACTACACCCTCGATACGGGTGAGCCCCTACGCGGCAGCGATGGTTTCATGCACAAAGTGAAGACAGGTGGGCAGGGATTGTTGCTGGCCAGGATCGATGAAAAGTCGCCTTATGATGGCTACACCGACCCGGAAAAGAACCGCCAGGTGGTCCTCACCGATGTATTCGTGAAGGGCGACCGCTACTTCAATACCGGCGATCTGGTGCGCAGCATTGGCTTTGGCCATGCGCAATTCGTCGACCGTATGGGGGATACCTATCGCTGGAAGGGCGAAAACGTCTCCACTACTGAAGTTGAGAATGTCCTGTTGCAACATCCGCAGATCGCCGAGGTCGTGGCCTATGGTGTGGAAATCGAAAACACCAACGGCCGTGCCGGCATGGTTGCCATCACCCCGAGCGAGTCCCTGGCCGCCCTGGACATGCGCGAGTTGCTGCAGTTCGCCCATGGCCAGTTGCCGCATTATGCGGTGCCGTTGTTCCTGCGGATCAAGGTGAAGATGGAAACCACCGGTACCTTCAAATACCAGAAAGTACGGCTCAAGCAGGAGGCGTTCGACCCGGACAAGGCAGGCAATGATCCGGTCTACGCCTGGCTGCCGGGTTCGGACTGCTATGTACCGGTGACGGGGCCATTGTTGGCGCAGATCCAGGCCGGCCACTTCCGTTATTAACCGTAGCGTTATTGATTCTGCCTATGGCGCCTTTTGACAAAAAAGCCATGACAGGTGGGAACTCCCTCGCGACACTGGCGCCTATTCAGTATCAGGACAAGGAGCCCCACATGTCAGATCAACCCAAACAAATGACCGATGATGAAGCCGCCGAATTTGCCGAGCAGGTCTTTGACGTCGCCCGCAAAGGCGACGCCGCTATGCTCGCCGCGCTGCTGGCCAAAGGCTTGCCAGCCAATTTTCGTAACCATAACGGCGACACCCTGTTGATGCTCGCGGCCTACCACGGCCATGCCGAGGCGGTAAAAGTCCTGCTGGAGTTCAAGGCTGACCCGCTGATCGCCAATGACAAAAACCAGTTGCCGATCGCCGGGGCTGCGTTCAAGGGCACCTTGCCGGTAGTACAGGCGCTGATCGAAGGGGGCGCGCCAGTGGATGCCTCCTCCTCGGACGGCCGTACCGCCTTGATGATGGCGGCAATGTTCAACCGCGTGGAGATGGTCGACTACCTGCTCGGCCAGGGCGCCAACCCCAAGGCGACTGATGCCCAGGGCGCGACGGCGTTGGCGGCGGCGCAGACCATGGGCGCCGTGGATACGGCGGCGCAGTTGCGGAAACTGGTGTAGGCTACGCGCCCTCAAAAACCAGCCCGCTACAGGACCATGCCCATGAAAACCGCCCTCGTCGAACTCATCAGCAAAATCAGCGCCGGCGTCATGGGCGAGGACGAAGTGGCGCGTATCGCCGATGAAGCGGCCCAGGCCTACGCGGACCCGGCGGCGTTTTTGGCGGCCAACCCGGATATCAACTACGACGATACCTTCCCGATTCCTTTGGGTGAATGGATCGTCGTCGGCAGCCTGCCGGACACCGTGTTGTTCCAGGCCGACACCTACGGCGCCCTGTTCGCACAGATCGTCGCTTCGTTCGGCCCAGGCGTAGCGTTCAACCTCAAGCCCAAGCAACTGGCCAAGACCGAAGACCTGACTGCACTGAACCGCATCCAGATCCAGATGAGTGCCCTCAGCCCGGAAGATGGCGGCTACGTGTTGCTCAACTTCAGCCAACTGTTGGACGACGAGATCCAGGCCGTGCTGGTCTACGGCAACGACCTGCCGCGCGTGCTGGCGTTGTGCGCCGAAGTCGGTATCAAGGGCGAACCGTCCCTGGAAGCGCTGAAGATCGCTGTGCACGTCTGAAATAGAACGGAACCCCGGCCAGTGCTGACTATCCTACAAGTGCATGCCCTCACTTAGGAGCGACACCATGGGTTCGACTTTCAATGGCCTGATCGGGCTGATCATCCTGGCGCTGGATATCTGGGCGATCATCAATGTGTTCAAAAGCGGTGCCAGCACGGGCGCCAAGGTGCTGTGGATTTTGCTGATCCTGTTGTTGCCGGTGCTGGGCTTGATCATTTGGGCAATCGCCGGGCCGCGTGGCAACGTGCGGATATGACTGTAAAACTGCCCACTCAACATTGAATGGCCGTAGTCAATGTGGGAGGGGGGCAATCCCCCTCCCATATTTCTTTGTGTCGAAATATTCGCTATACAGAATTTTCACACAGCCTTCCGGACAATTCCCTTCGTTCTATTTCCTTGTAGGACGGCTCTGTCGCCGGCTGGCGAAAGCCCTACAAAGAAGTGTTTTTCCTCAGTAATCAATAGCGTTGATGGCATTCATCGGGCACCATTTGCGCCAACGCGCTTACCCCCCGTTCCTACACGCTTGGGCGTGGGCAGGATGCCGCAGCAATATTTCGCAACTTAAACTTCCAATGGGTCCTCAAACGACATGGCAAACCCGGACGCCCTGAATCATCAGCGAGCTTCAAGTCGCCTGCTGCAACCCACCGTCAAATCCCATCTGGCATACACGCTGCTCTGCGCACTGGTCATGATGGTGATGTTCTCCCTGCTGCGCCTGGCGCTGCTGGTGTACAACCGCGAGATGATCCTCGACACGCCGGCCTCGACCTTCCTTGAAGCGTTCGCCAACGGCCTGCGCCTGGACCTGCGCCTGGTGGTTTACCTGATCATCCCATTGCTGCTGGCGTTGTTCAGCGTACGGGCGATGGCTGCTCGCGGGTTCTTCCGTTTCTGGCTGACCGTGGCGTCCAGCATCGCCCTGTTCCTGGGCCTGATGGAAATGGACTTCTATCGCGAGTTCCACCAGCGCCTCAACGGCCTGGTGTTCCAGTACGTGAAGGAAGACCCGAAAACCGTGATGAGCATGCTCTGGTACGGTTTTCCGGTGGTGCGTTACCTGCTGGCCTGGGCCGTGGGCACGCTGATCCTGAGCATCGCCTTCAAAGGCGCCGACCGTGCAACGCGCCCACGCGGGCCGTTCAGCGGTGGCAGCATCGGCACTCGCCAAGTAGCGCCGTGGTACACGCGTATTGCGGTGTTCGTAGTCTGCCTGTTGGTCGCTGTCATCGCCGCGCGTGGCACTCTGCGCCAAGGCGCGCCACTGCGTTGGGGTGACGTCTACACCACCGACTCGAACTTCGCTAACCAACTGGGCCTGAATGGCACGTTGTCGCTGGTCGGCGCGGCCAAGGCACGGTTCTCCGAGCATCGTGACAACACTTGGAAGGCGACGCTGGAACAGCCGTTGGCGACCCAGACTGTGCGCGACATGCTGGTGCTGCCGACGGAAAAACTGGTGGATACCGACACCGCCGCCGTGCGCCGCGAGTTCACCCCACCGGCAGAGAAAACCCTGCCGATCAAGAACGTCGTCGTGATCCTGATGGAAAGCTTCGCCGGTCACTCGGTCGGCGCCCTGGGTCGTCCGGGTAACATCACGCCGTACTTCGACAAACTGTCCAAGGAAGGCCTGTTGTTCGACCGCTTCTTCTCCAACGGCACTCACACTCACCAGGGGATGTTTGCCACCATGGCGTGTTTCCCCAACCTGCCGGCGTTCGAATACCTGATGCAGACCCCGGAAGGCAGCCACAAGCTGTCGGGCCTGCCCCAGTTGCTCAGCGCGCGCAAGTTTGACGACGTGTATGTCTACAACGGTGACTTCGCCTGGGATAACCAATCGGGCTTCTTCAGCAACCAGGGCATGACCCACTTCATTGGTCGCAACGACTTCGTCGACCCGGTGTTCTCCGACCCGACCTGGGGCGTGTCCGATCAGGACATGTTCAACCGTGGCCTGGAAGAGCTGAAAGCCCGCGAAGGCGGCAAGCCGTTCTATGCCTTGCTGCAAACCTTGTCCAACCACACGCCGTATGCCTTGCCGACGCCATTGCCGGTCGAAAAGGTCACGGGTCGTGGCAGCCTTGACGAGCATTTGACGGCGATGCGCTACTCCGACTGGGCGTTGGGCCAGTTCTTTGAAAAGGCGCGTAAGGAGCCGTATTTCAAGGAAACCTTGTTCGTGATTGTCGGCGACCACGGCTTTGGCAACGAACAGCAGATCACCGAAATGGACCTGGGTCGCTTTAACGTGCCGATGCTGATGATCGCACCGGGCATACAGGAGAAGTTCGGCGAGCGTGACCACACCGTGGGCACCCAGATCGACATCGTGCCGACCATCATGGGCCGCCTGGGTGGCGAAACCTTGCACCAGTGCTGGGGGCGCGACCTGCTGAACCTGCCGGAAGGCGATAAAGGCTTCGGCGTGATCAAACCGTCGGGCAGCGATCAGACAGTGGCGCTGGTTACCGGCGATCGCATTCTGGTGTTGCCGAAGGAAATGCCACCCAAGCTCTGGGAATATGAGCTGGGCGCCCACCCGACCGGTAGAGTGATTCCTGAATCGCCGGACGAGGGGGCATTGAGGCAGAAACTTGAGTCGTTCCTACAGACGGCGACCAAGAGCCTGTTGGATAACACCGCCGGTGTGGCTGACGGCAAGCCGGACTAATTAACCGGCAATAAAAAAGAGGCCTTTTTCAAGGCCTCTTTTTTTGCTGTTTTTTTGCTACCAGGACTTTATATCCGGCCAAGCAACATCAACACCAGCAGCACAACCAATACCACCCCGAGGATACCCGACGGGCCGTAACCCCAGTTACGCGAGTGAGGGAACACTGGCAGACCACCGACCAGCAGGAGGATCAGGATAATGATCAGAATGAGGCTCATGGTTTTTCCTTATTGTCTTTCTGCAAAGACCGGTTATTTAACGATAGGCCCGACAGCTAACTTACGGACGCCTTAATAACTCCGACTATTGCCCCTCGCGAAAAATTCAGTATTTTTTAAAGCATTTCGTGCACTCGCTTATTTCTTTTAATGCGTTCGCAAATCCGCTTTGCTAGTTGAAAAATATTGAACTTAGGCAATAGGCAAACATCCGACCCAGTCGCCGGTTTGCCAAGGGCATTCATCACTCTGATGGTGGGTGGGTGTGGGAAAAACCTTCGCTACACTGCCGGTCACTTCTTCCGTGAACCACAAGGCTACCTCCTATGCAAAATCGCATGATGATCACTGGCGCCGGGTCTGGCCTGGGTCGCGAAATCGCTCTGCGCTGGGCCCGCGAAGGTTGGCAATTGGCCTTGTCTGACGTCAGCGAGCCGGGCTTGCAGGAAACCCTCAAGCGCGTGCGCGAGGCGGGCGGCGACGGTTTTGTGCAGCGCTGTGACGTGCGCGATTACAGCCAGCTCACCGCATTTGCCCAGGCTTGCGAGGTGAAACTGGGTGGCATCGATGTGATCGTCAACAATGCAGGCGTGGCTTCGGGTGGGTTCTTCGCCGAACTGTCCCTGGAAGACTGGGACTGGCAAATAGCAATCAACCTGATGGGCGTGGTCAAGGGCTGCAAGGCGTTCCTGCCCCTGCTGGAAAAGAGCAAGGGCCGCATCATCAACATCGCGTCTATGGCGGCATTGATGCAGGGCCCGGCCATGAGCAACTACAACGTGGCCAAGGCCGGCGTGGTGGCGCTGTCGGAAAGTCTGCTGGTGGAGCTAAAGCAGCAGGAAGTCGGCGTGCACGTGGTCTGCCCGTCGTTCTTCCAGACCAACCTGCTCGACTCGTTCCGTGGGCCGACCCCGGCGATGAAGGCCCAAGTGGGCAAACTGCTTGAGAGCTCGCCGATTTCGGCGGCAGACATTGCCGATTACATTTATCAGCGCGTCGTAGCAGGCGAGTTCATGATCCTGCCCCATGAGCAAGGGCGGATGGCGTGGGCGTTGAAGCAGAAGAACCCGCAGTTGCTCTATGACGAGATGACCACCATGGCCGACAAGATGCGTGCCAAAGCGCAGGCGGTTAAAGGCTGATCAGGTGGCAGTCTGTCAGGTAAGTTACCTGCGTATGTAGGGAGTGCCTGATTTCACCGCAAGGCATTGATGGCCCCACAGCCAGCGCGCATGGTCGAGGTCCTGTCATTCTAAAAGGACAACCGCCATGCTGGTCTTAAGCCGCGCCGTAGGCGAAGTCATCTCCATTGGCGATGACATCGCCGTGCACATCCTCGAGTTGAACGGTAACCAGGTGAAGTTCGGTGTTGCAGCGCCGGCCGGGGTGCATGTTCATCGCGCGGAGGTGTACCAGAAAATCCTCGAACGCCAAGCCGCTGAGCTGCACGCGGCCCCCAACCCTTAGCGCATTTTCAGTCGAATAGATGCTTGGGCACGTCGTGCTTGAGCATCAACTGGCATTGCTCGCTCTCGGGGTCGAACACGATCAGCGCCTGGCCTTTGGTCAGCGCCTGGCGCACGCGCAATACGCGGGTCTCCAGGGGCGTGTCGTCGCCATTGTCGGTGCCGTCACGGGTGACGAAGTCTTCGATGAGGCGGGTCAGGGTGTCGACTTCAAGAGCGTCGTAGGGAATCAGCATACAAGCCTCGGGTGATGGATCCCGGCGATGCTACTGCGCCGGGACCGGAGTTGCCAGTCTCAGGGCTTGTTGCCCACCAGGCTCTCCACCGATGGCACCCGCGTGTCGCTCTCCATTTGTGCATCGTGTTCAATCTGATGACTGAACCGATCCAGTGAACCCTGGGCCGGTTGTGCGTCGCTGGCGAATACGGGCGGGCTGAGAATATACGCGCCCAGCAGGCGGCTCAGCGCCGCGAGGCTATCGATATGGGTGCGTTCGTAGCCGTGAGTCGCGTCGCAGCCAAACGCCAGCAACGCGGTGCGGATATCATGGCCTGCGGTCACGGCCGAGTGCGCATCGCTGAAGTAGTAGCGGAACAGGTCGCGGCGCACCGGCAACTCGTTGTCAGACGCCAGGCGCAGCAAATGCCGCGAGAGGTGATAGTCATACGGCCCACCCGAATCCTGCATCGCCACGCTCACCGCATGTTCACTGGAATGCTGGCCGGGG
Organism: Pseudomonas sp. RA_15y_Pfl1_P11; assembly: GCF_963970975.1. NCBI lineage: Bacteria > Pseudomonadati > Pseudomonadota > Gammaproteobacteria > Pseudomonadales > Pseudomonadaceae > Pseudomonas > Pseudomonas sp. RA_15y_Pfl1_P11. The sequence continues at coordinate 25,443 of NZ_CAXAOY010000008.1, read as the reverse complement.
GCGACGGGGGCGATATCGATGCCGACGAACTCACTGACATCCCAGGGCAGGGCGGCCGCTGCGCCGCTGCCGGTCTCCTCGGTAATAGTGAAGAGTGGGTGGCAGTCGATCAGCAACGGCTCGCCGCTGTCGACAATCGCCTTGAGCGCGGCGAGCAGGGCAGCGACGCCAGCCTTGTCGTCAAGGTGTCGGGCGCTGATGTGCCCACTTTCGGTAAATTCGGGCAGCGGGTCGAAGGCCACGTAGTCACCGATGCCGACCCCCAGGGAATCGCAATCGGCGCGGGTCGCGCAGTAGGCGTCCAGGCGCAGCTCCACGTGGTCCCAGCTCACCGGCATTTCGTCCACGGCGGTGTTGAACGCGTGCCCGGAGGCCATCAACGGCAGCACGCTGCCACGGATCACACCGTTATCGGTAAACAGGCTGACGCGGCTGCCTTCGGCAAATCGGCTCGACCAGCAGCCCACCGGCGCCAGGCTCAGGCGGCCGTTGTCCTTGATCGCGCGTACGGCGGCGCCGATGGTGTCCAAGTGTGCGGACACCGCACGGTCTGGGCTGTTCTTCTGGCCCTTGAGGGTGGCGCGAATAGTGCCGCGCCGCGTCATTTCAAACGGAATGCCCAGTTCTTCCAGGCGCTCGGCGACGTAGCGCACGATGGTGTCGGTAAACCCGGTGGGGCTGGGGATGGCGAGCATTTCCAGCAGCACTTTTTGCAGGTAAGCGAGATCCGGTTCGGGGATGGTTTGGGGCATAAAGGGGTCCTTTAGTTGCAAGCTATTAGCTGCAAGCTGCAAGTTCGGTGTGGTGTAAGGCTGTTGAGTTCGCTTGAAGCTTGAAGCTAAAAGCTTGCCGCTTGCCGCTACCCACTATACGGAAACAACAAATCGACAAATTTTTCAGCAGTGGGTTGCGGTTCATGATTGGCCAGGCCGGCGCGTTCGTTGGCTTCGATAAACACGTACTCGGGTTGATCGGCGGCAGGCACCATCAGGTCCAGGCCGACCATGGGAATATCCAGGGCGCGCGCAGCGCGCACGGCGGCGTCCACCAGCGTGGGGTGCAGGATCGCGGTGACGTCTTCCAGGCAACCCCCCGTGTGCAGATTGGCGGTACGGCGCACGGCCAGGGTCTGGCCGCGAGGCAGGATGCTGCTGTAGTCGTAGCCGGCGGCTGTCAAGGTGCGCTCGGTTTCGGCGTCGACCGGGATTTTGCTTTCACCGTCGGTGGCGGCCTGGCGGCGGCGGCTCTGGGCTTCTATCAAGGCGCCGATGGAATGCTGACCGTCGCCAGTCACTTCGGCTGGGCGTCGGATTGCAGCGGCGACAACTTCGAAACCAATCACCAGGATGCGCAGATCCAGGCCTTCGTGAAAGCTTTCCAACAATACCCGACTGTCAAACTGCCGCGCCGCTTCAATCGCCTGCTGCACGTCTTCGATGCTTTGCAAATCCACCGCTACACCATGGCCTTGCTCGCCATCCAGCGGCTTGACCACGACGCGCTGGTGTTCCTCGAGGAACTCCAGGTTGTCATCGGCGCTGCCCGCGAGTTGTTGCGACGGCACGTTCAGCCCTGCGGCTTTCAGGGTTTTATGCGTCAGGCTTTTATCCTGACACAGCGTCATGCTGACGGCGGTGGTCAGGTCGCTCAGGGATTCACGGCAGCGCACACGGCGGCTGCCATGACTCAAGGTGAACATGCCCGCATCAGCGTCATCCACCTGCACATCGATACCTCGGCGGTGGGCCTCCTCCACGATGATTCGTGCATAAGGGTTGAACCCCGCCTGCGGGCCGGGGCCGAGAAACAAAGGCTGGTTGATGCCATTTTTACGCTTGATCGCAAAGGTGGTCAGCGCGCGAAAACCGAGCTTGGCGTAAAGGTTCTTGGCTTGGCGATTATCGTGCAGCACCGACAAATCCAGATAGCTCAAGCCACGGCTCATGAAGTGTTCCACCAGATGGCGCACCAGCACCTCACCCACACCGGGGCGCGTGCATTGCGGGTCAACCGCCAGGCACCACAGGCTGCAACCGTTTTCCGGGTCGTGAAAGGCTTTTTGGTGATTGAGGCCCATCACGCTGCCGATCACCGCGCCGCTGTCTTCATCCTCTGCCAGCCAATACACCGGGCCACCTTGATGGCGCGGCGTGAGGCGTTCGGTGTCGACAGGCAACATGCCGCGCCCTTGATAGAGCCGGTTCACCGCCAGCCAATCCGCCTCGCTCTGCACGCGGCGAATACGGAAGCCACGAAACACTCGAGTCGCTGGGCGATAGTCGCTGAACCAAAGGCGCAACGTGTCGGATGGATCAAGAAACAACTGCTGAGGATCGATCCCCAGAATTTGCTGGGGGGCCGCCACATACAGGGCGATGTCTCGCTCGCCAGCCTGCTCATTGAGCAACTCCAGGGCGAGGCTGGCAGGGTCCGGAAAGGTATGGCCTATCAACAGCCGACCCCAACCGCAATGCACGGCAATCGGTTCGGCGGCCAAGGGGCTTCCGTCTTCAGCCAGGCGGGCTTGCAGGCGCTCGTAGGTTGGCGCCTGGCCCTTCAGCAAGCGTTGGCTGTAAGCCGCTGCAAGAGGTTTCATCAATCAGATTCCTTGTTCGCTGAGCCACAGGTTCAGCGCCGCCAGTTGCCACAGCTTGGAGCCGCGCAACGGCGTCAGTTGGCCCTGCGGATCGGTGAGCAGGCGGTCGAGCATGGCCGGGTTGAACAGGCCGCGATCCTGGCTGGGGTCCAGCAGCAGTTCACGGACCCAGTTCAGGGTATCGCCTTGCAAATGCTTGAGGCCCGGCACTGGAAAGTAGCCCTTCTTGCGGTCAATGACTTCGCTTGGGATGACACGGCGCGCGGCTTCTTTGAGGACCTGCTTGCCGCCATCAGGCAACTTGAACTTGCCAGGTACACGGGCCGACAGCTCCACCAGACGGTAGTCCAGAAACGGCGTACGCGCCTCCAGGCCCCAGGCCATGGTCATGTTATCGACGCGTTTGACCGGGTCGTCCACCAGCATCACTGTGCTGTCCAGACGCAGTGCCTTGTCCACGGCGGCATCGGCGCCTGGCATGGCGAAATGCTCGCGTACAAAGTCACCGGCAGCGTCGTTGGCCGTCAGCCATTTCGGCGCGACGGTGGCGGCGTAATCTTCGTAGCTGCGGTCGAAAAACGCATCGCGATACGCCGCATAAGGATCGCTGGCGCCATCCACCTGCGGGTACCAGTGGTAACCGGCGAACAGCTCGTCGGCGCCCTGGCCGCTCTGCACCACCTTGCAATGCTTGGCCACTTCCCGCGACAGCAGGTAGAAAGCGATGCAGTCATGGCTGACCATTGGCTCGCTCATGGCGCGAAATGCCGCCGGCAGTTGCTCGATGATCTCGCTTTCAGCAATGCGCAATTGGTGGTGACGGGTGCCGTAGTGCTTGGCGATCAGGTCGGAGTACTGGAACTCGTTGCCAGCCTCGCCGCCCGCGTCTTCAAAACCGATGGAGAAGGTCGACAGGTCTTGCACGCCGACTTCGCGCAGCAGGCCGACGAGCATGCTCGAATCGACACCGCCGGACAGCAGCACGCCGACATCCACGGCGGCACGTTGGCGGATGGCCACGGCTTCGCGGGTGCTGTCGAGCACGCGATCAGTCCAGTCTTCCAGGCTGAGGTTTTTCTCGTCCTCATGCGGACCGTAGGGCAGGGTCCACCAGGTTTTCTGCTCGGTCTTGCCGTTGGCTTCGACACGCATCCAGCTCGCCGGTGGCAGTTTTTCAATGCCTGCCAGCAGGGTACGCGGTGCAGGCACCACAGCGTGGAAGTTCAAGTAGTGGTTGAGCGCCACCGGATCAAGGATCGGGTTGATATCGCCGCCCTTGAGCAGCGCAGGCAATGCCGAGGCAAAGCGCAAGCGCTGGCCGGTGCGCGACAGGTACAACGGTTTTACGCCGAGACGGTCACGTGCGATAAACAAACGCTGGGCATCGCGCTCCCAGATGGCGAAGGCAAACATGCCGTTGAGCTTGGGCAGCAGCGCTTCGCCCCAGGCGTGGTAGCCCTTGAGCAGCACTTCGGTGTCGCCCCCGGAATAGAAGGCGTAGCCCAAGGCTTCCAGCTCTTTGCGCAATTCCGGGAAGTTATAGATCGCACCGTTGAAGGCCAGGCTAAGGCCGAGGTGTGAATCGACCATGGGTTGGGCCGAGCCGTCCGACAGGTCCATGATCTTCAGGCGTCTGTGGCCCAGGGCAATCGGCCCTTGGGCATGGAAGCCCCAGGCATCCGGGCCACGTGGGGCCAAGTGATGGGTGATGCGCTCAATGGCCGCCAAGTCGGCAGGTTGGGCATCGAAACGTAATTCTCCAGCTAATCCGCACATAAATTCCTTACCGGTTTTTCCGTTGGGGAGGGGTCAATACTCAATACGCCGCTGAGGGCGCGTACCCAGAAACTGACCCAGTGCTATCCGTAGAGTTTTAGACCGATAAGTTATAAGGCAAATAGGCGCACTGGCGTTAATGCCCTCGTTTGCGCTGATTACGGTGTCTTTGTTTTGCCTCGAATCAATGCCCGCAAGGCAAATCGGTTGGGGTGGCAAGCTTCGGCCACATTGGCCGGTACGGGCAGCGGTTCGTCACTCAGCCAGGCAGCGATCAGTTCGCCGCACAGTGGCGCCGTGATCAGCCCGCGTGAACCGTGGCCGCTATTGATGTACACCCCCGGTAGCCACGGGCACGGCGTATCCGGGACTTGCCGGGCGTCTTTGCCGAGCACGGCATACACGCTTTGAAACGCCGTACGATCCGCCAGCGGTCCGACAATCGGCAGGTAATCAGGGCTGGTGCAGCGGAATGCGGCACGCCCCTCCAGCTGTTCCGGGGCCAGTTGTTCTCCGCCCAGGCGCTGCAGCAGGTCTGTGGAAATCTCGCGCAGCATTTCCAGGTTGCCAGCATGTTCGGCAGCGGTGGCCGTGAGGTCGTCGTTGGTGAAGTCGAAGCTGGCGCCAAGCGTGTGTTCACCCAGCCGGGCGGGGGCGACATAGCCTTCGGCGCACACCACCGTGCCCAGCGCCTCACTGGCCGAGGTTTGCGCCAGGCGGCTGATCTGCCCACGAATCCGCTTGAGCGGCAAGTCGGCGCTGAACGCGAACCGCTTGATTTCAGCAGCGCCCGCCAGCACCACCACCGAGGCGCTCGCCAGTACGCAATCGCCGTTGCGGGCTTGCCACTGGCCATCGACCCGGTGCAGCTCAGCGGCCTCGTTGTGTGTGAGGACCTCAATCAACGGATGTGCCGCCTGCCACTGGCACAGCGCCGGCGGGTGCACCCAACCGCCTTCGGGGAAAAACAGGCCGCCCTGGGCCAGGCTGATCCCGGCGCGTTGTTGGGCCTGATCGCGGTCCAGCAGGTGCAGCAGATCCGGGGCGAACGCGTCGGCGAGTTGCACCTGGCGCTGGCCTTCCTTGGCATCAAACGCTAGTTGCAGCACGCCGCAGCCGTCCCAGTCGACACCACGCTGCAAGTGCTCCAACAGCCGTCGGGTGTGGCCGAAACCGCTGAGGATCAGCTGCGACAAGGCCGTGCCATGTGCGGACAGTTTGAGATACAGCACGCCTTGGGGGTTGCCCGACGCTTCCTGCGCCAACGCCGCGTGGCGCTCCAGCAGGCTGACGCGCCAGCCTCGCGCCGCGAGGCTGGCGGCGGTGGCGCAACCGGCCAGGCCGCCGCCGATGACCATGGCATGGCGTTCACCGTCGAGGGCAGGCGGGCGGGCGAACCAGGGTTTGGCTGACGTTGGGCGCGGCGTGTCATGGGGCCAGCCAAGGTACTCGCCGCGCAGGATCTCCCACTTGTGGCCGATGCCTGGCGTGCGCTTCATCTTGAACCCGGCCGCGTTGATCAACCGTCGCACCCAGCCGGTGCTGGTAAAGGTACTGATGGTTGAGCCGGGTGCCGCCAGGCGCGCCAGTTCGGCAAACAGCTCGGCGGTCCACATGTCCGGGTTTTTCGCCGGGGCGAAGCCGTCGAGAAACCACGCGTCGATCTGCGCATCCAGTTGTGGCAATTGTTCCAGGGCATCGCCGATCAACAGGGTCAGGGTCACGCGGCCGTTATCCAGCACCAGCCGCTGGAAGCCTTGATGGACAGCGATGTACTGCGCCAGCAGTTGCTCGGCGAAGGGCTGCAGTTCGGGCCAGAGGGCGAGGGCGCGTTGCAGGTCGGCGTGGCTCAGCGGATACTTTTCCACGCTGAGAAAATGCAGGTGCGCGCCGGCAACCGCGTGCTGTTCGAACAGTTGCCAGGCACACAGGAAATTCAACCCGGTGCCGAAGCCGGTTTCACCAATCACCAGCCGCCCACCCGCCGGGAGGGCCGCGAAGCGTTCCTGCAAACGGTTCTGTTCGAGGAATACATAGCGGGTTTCTTCAAGGCCCGACTTGTCGGAAAAGTACACATCGTCAAACGCCCGCGAGTGCGGGCGACCTTGATCATCCCAGTCGAGCTGGGCGTGGGTGATGGGGGTCATGGACGGCTCATAAAAAAGCAGGCAAAGGCAAGGTGGCCATTCTAGCTGATCAACAAGCTTTGAATTGACCTACGGCAAGCGCGTATGGAATTTCCTCCCGCGCGCTGCTGCCCAATCCGCTAGTCTTGATCCATTTTGAAACGGAGCTGCCCATGTTCGAATCCGCTGAAATCGGCCACGCCATCGACAAAGACACTTACGACGCCGAAGTGCCGGCACTGCGTGAAGCCCTGCTGGAAGCGCAGTACGAGCTGCAACAGCAGAAGCGCTTTCCGGTCATCATTCTGATCAATGGCATCGAAGGCGCCGGTAAAGGCGAGACCGTCAAACTGCTCAATGAATGGATGGACCCGCGCTTGATCGAAGTGCGCACCTTCGACCAGCAGACCGACGAAGAACTGGCGCGCCCGCCTGCCTGGCGCTACTGGCGTCAACTGCCTGCCAAAGGCCGCATGGGCGTGTTTTTCGGCAATTGGTACAGCCAGATGCTGCAAAGCCGCGTGCATGGGCAGATCAAGGATGCACGTCTGGACCAGGCTATCGCCGGCGCCGAGCGTCTGGAGAAGATGCTCTGCGATGAAGGTGCGCTGATCTTCAAGTTCTGGTTCCACCTGTCCAAAAAGCAAATGAAGGCGCGGCTCAAGGCCTTGGCCGATGACCCGCTGCACAGCTGGCGCATCAGCCCGCTGGATTGGCAGCAGTCCGAGACGTACGACAAATTCGTGCATTTCGGCGAACGTGTGCTGCGCCGCACCAGCCGCGACTATGCACCGTGGCATGTCATCGAAGGCGTTGACGCGCATTACCGTGGGCTGACCGTGGGCAAGATCCTGCTCGAAGGCCTGCAAAACGCCTTGAAGCTGCCCAAGGGCAAGGCCAGTGGCATGAACCCGGCGCCGTTACCCTCGGCGGTGGACCAGATGAGCCTGCTTAATAGCCTCGACATGACGCTGCGGCTGGACAAGGACGATTACGAAGAGCAACTGATTACTGAGCAGGCGCGCCTCTCCGGCCTGATGCGAGACAAACGCATGCGCAAGCACGCCCTGGTCACGGTATTTGAAGGCAACGATGCGGCGGGCAAGGGCGGGGCGATCCGTCGTGTCGCCGCCGCACTGGACCCGCGCCAATACCATATCGTGCCGGTTGCCGCGCCCACCGAAGACGAACGCGCCCAGCCGTACTTGTGGCGGTTCTGGCAGAAAATCCCGGCGCGGGGCAAGTTCACCGTGTTTGATCGTTCGTGGTACGGCCGTGTACTCGTTGAGCGCATCGAGGGCTTTTGCACCACGGCGGACTGGATGCGCGCCTATGGCGAGATCAATGACTTCGAAGAGCAACTGCGCGATGCCGGCGTGATCGTGGTGAAGTTCTGGCTGGCCATCGACAAGCAGACCCAGTTGGAGCGTTTCCAGGCTCGGGAGGAAATCCCCTTCAAGCGCTTCAAGATCACCGAGGACGATTGGCGCAATCGCGACAAATGGGACGACTATCGCGCCGCCGTCGGCGATATGGTCGACCGTACCAGCACTGAAGTCTCGCCCTGGACGTTGGTCGAAGCCAATGACAAGCGCTGGGCCCGGGTCAAGGTATTGCGCACGATCAACCGGGCGCTGGAGGAGGCATTCGAACAATCCGACAAGCACGGCAAGAAAGGCAAGAAGAAGTAGGCCTATCCATAGGGTGAATGATCGTCGCGGTTGATGGGAGCTGGATCTATTCTCGATCCATCTCCCAACCACCACAAGATCGAGGTAGCCCATGCGTGAAGTAGTGATCGTCGACAGCGTGCGAACCGGCCTGGCCAAATCCTTTCGCGGCAAGTTCAACCAGACTCGCCCGGATGACATGGCGGCCCATTGCGTCAATGCGCTGCTCAGCCGCAACGGCGTCGACCCGGCGACGGTGGAAGATTGCATCGTTGGCGCCGGTTCCAACGAGGGTGCCCAGGGCTACAACATCGGGCGCAATGTGGCGGTGCTGTCGCAACTGGGCACCGGTACGGCGGGGATGACCCTCAATCGTTTCTGCTCGTCGGGCTTGCAGGCGATAGCGATTGCGGCCAACCAGATTGCTTCGGGTTGCAGCGACATCATCGTCGCCGGTGGTGTCGAGTCCATCAGCCTGACCATGAAAAGCGTCAACACCGACAACCTGATCAACCCCCTGCTCAAAGAGCAGGTGCCGGGTATTTACTTCCCCATGGGCCAGACCGCTGAAATCGTCGCTCGTCGCTACACTGTCAGCCGCGAAGAGCAGGACCTGTACGCCCTGCAAAGCCAGCAGCGTACCGCCCAGGCTCAGGCTGACGGCGTGTTCAACGATGAAATCGTGCCCATGGCCGTCAAGTACAAGGTCGAGGACAAGAATACCGGTGAAGTGCAGGTGCTCGATGGCGTGGTTGATCGTGATGATTGCAACCGTCCGGACACCACTTTGGTCAGCCTGCAAGGGTTGAAGCCGGTATTTGCCGAGGACGGTTCGGTGACGGCGGGTAACTCGTCGCAACTGTCCGACGGGGCTTCGATGACCCTGGTGATGAGCCTGGAAAAAGCCTTGGCGTTGGGCCTCAAGCCCAAGGCCTTTTTCCGTGGGTTTACCGTGGCTGGCTGCGAGCCGGACGAGATGGGCATCGGCCCGGTGTTCTCGGTGCCCAAGCTGCTCAAGGCCAAGGGCTTGCAAGTGGCGGATATCGACCTGTGGGAGCTGAACGAAGCGTTTGCGTCACAGTGCCTGTATGCGCGTAATCGCCTGGGCATTGATAACGCGAAGTACAACGTCAACGGTGGTTCGATTTCCATCGGGCACCCGTTCGGCATGACCGGATCGCGGCAGGTAGGGCATTTGGTGCGTGAGCTGCAGCGGCGCAATTTGCGCTACGGCATTGTCACGATGTGCGTCGGCGGCGGCATGGGCGCCACCGGCCTGTTCGAAGTCGTCCGCTAAACCCCACTGAAAAAACCGGCTCGAATGTGGGCGCTGGCTTGCCAGATCCCACATTTGAACGGCGTCGTAGCCCAATCCTTTCACTTACCCCTAGAATGCTGCACCACTTCCTCTGGCTCCTGGGGCATTCATGCACATCTCTTCCGGCCGCTGGGTCTATGGTTTTTTACTGACCCTGATGACCGCGCTGCTCTGGGGCATTCTGCCGATCAAACTCAAGCAGGTGTTGCAGGTGATGGACCCTATCACCGTCACCTGGTTTCGCCTGACGGTGGCCGGCGGTTGCCTGTTCGTCTACCTGGCGCTCACCCGGCGCTTGCCCAGCCGCATGGTGCTGGGCCCCAAGGGTGGCTGGCTGGTGGGGATGGCCGTGTGCGGCCTGGTGGGCAATTACGTGCTGTACTTGGTAGGTTTGAAAATGCTCAGCCCCGGCACTGCGCAGTTAGTGGTGCAGATGGGACCGATCTTCTTGATGGTCGCCAGCGTGTTTGTGTTCAAGGAGCGTTTCAGCCGCGGGCAAGTGCTGGGGTTGTTGGTGCTGATGGTCGGTTTTGGCCTGTTCTTCAACCAACGTCTGTTGGAGCTGTTGACGTCACTTGGCACCTACACCGCCGGGGTGCTGACCGTTCTGCTCGCTACGTCGATCTGGGTGTTCTACGCCCTGGGTCAGAAGCAATTGCTCACAGTGTGGAATTCGCTGCAAGTGATGATGGTGATCTACCTGTCCTGCGCCGTGCTACTCACGCCTTGGGCGCACCCGCTGGAGGCGTTGGGCCTGAGCCCGCTGCAAGGCTGGTTGCTGCTGGCGTGCTGCATGAACACCCTGGTGGCCTACGGCGCCTTTGCTGAAGCGCTCGCGCATTGGGAAGCCTCGCGGGTCAGTGCGACGCTTGCGCTCACACCGTTGGTGACCTTTGTAGCAGTCGCCCTGGCGGCGTGGTTGTGGCCTGAGTATGTGCAGGCCGAAGAAATCAACGCCCTGGGGTATGCCGGGGCGTTGGTGGTGGTGTTGGGCTCGGCGACTGTTGCGCTGGCGCCGTCGTTACTCGCCGGGCTCAAGGCCCGGCGGGTGCGCATGGCTTGCTAGGCGCCGAGCATGTCTTGCGGGCGAACCCACTGATCAAATTCGGCATCCGTCAGATAGCCCAGCTCAAGTGCAGCTTCCCGTAGGGTGAGGCCTTCGGTGTAGGCCTTCTTGGCGATTTCTGCCGACTTGTCGTAGCCGATATGCGGATTAAGCGCAGTCACCAGCATCAGCCCACGCTCCAAGTGCGCGCCCATCTGCTCGGCGTCGGGCTCGAGACCGGCAATGCAATGCGCCTGGAAGTTGTTGCAGCCGTCGGCCAGCAGGCGGATCGACTCCAGCAGGTTGTGGATGATCACCGGCTTGTACACGTTTAACTGCAAGTGCCCTTGGCTCGCGGCCATGCCGATGGTCACGTCATTGCCCAAGACCTGGCAGGCCAGCATCGACAGCGCTTCGCATTGGGTGGGGTTGACCTTGCCCGGCATAATCGAACTGCCCGGTTCGTTGGCCGGCAACTTCACCTCGGCCAACCCGGCGCGCGGGCCGGAGCCCAGCAGGCGCAGGTCGTTGGCGATTTTCATCAAGGCCACGGCCAGGGTTTTCAGTGCGCCGTGCAGGGTTACCAAAGGCTCATGACCGGAGAGGGCGGCGAATTTATTTGGCGCGGTCACAAACGGCAAGCCCGACAGCGCCGCCAGTTCGGCGGCAATCGCTTCGCCAAAACCATGCGGCGCATTCAGCCCCGTGCCCACGGCAGTGCCGCCCTGGGCCAGCTCGCACACGGCGGGCAGGGCACTGCGCACGGCGCGTTCGGCGTAATCGAGCTGGGCGATAAATGCCGAGAGTTCCTGGCCAAAAGTGATCGGCGTGGCATCCATCATATGGGTGCGCCCGGTCTTCACCAGTTTCATATGCCGTGCGGCCAGTTCGGCCAAACCACCGGAAAGCGTGGCGATCGACGGCAATAATCGCTCATGTATCGCTTGTACCGCTGCGATGCTCATGGCGGTGGGGAAGCAGTCATTGGAACTCTGGGAGCGGTTGACGTGATCGTTGGGGTGCACCGGGCTCTTGCCGCCGCGCTTGTTGCCAGCCAGTTCATTGGCGCGGCCGGCGATCACTTCGTTGGCGTTCATGTTGCTTTGGGTGCCGCTGCCGGTTTGCCAGACCACGAGGGGGAACTGGTCGTCATGCTGGCCGGCCAGTACTTCGTCGGCGGCCTGTTCGATCAGGCGGGCGATGTCGGCAGGCAGGTCGCCATTTCGATCGTTGACCCGTGCCGCGGCCTTTTTGATCAGGGCCAGGGCGTGCAGTACCGCCAGGGGCATGCGTTGCTCGCCAATGGCAAAATTCACCAGCGAACGTTGGGTCTGAGCGCCCCAGTAAGCGTCATCCGGGACTTGGACTTCTCCCAGGCTGTCGGTTTCGATACGGCTCATCGGGCACACTCCTTCTGGTTCGTTTGCGCAGTTTAGGCCCTGATCGACCCAGCGGGTTCCATAAAAGGTTGTTCATCGGATTCATTGCCCGCAAATCCAGGCCCGACAAGGGGTGGGGTTGAGCCATGGCGTTTTTTAGGCGCAGAATGAGCACCCTTGGGGTCCTACCTCGCCTGCTAGAAAAGGAAACTCGATGACTCGTCTTCGTGCCATCTGTACCGCGGTTGCTCTGGTTTGCGCCAGCGGCCAGGTTTTTGCCGATACCGCCAGCCACAACGCCAGTGCCGAAGCCTTCCTTACCCTGGCCCACGCTGACAAGCTGGGTACCCCGGTGTACATGCAAGTGCAGCAAATGTTCGCCCAGCGTTTCGAACAAACCAAGGCGCCTGCCGCCAAGCAGTCCATATTGGACAGCTACCAGGCCAAGGCCAACGCTGCCCTGGACCAGGCTATCGGCTGGCCGAAGCTGAAACCGGACATGGTCAAGCTCTACACCACCAACTTCAGCGAATCCGAACTCAAGGACCTGGTTGCCTTCTACCAGTCGCCACTGGGTAAGAAAGTGCTGGAAAAAATGCCGCAACTGACCCAGCAATCGGCCCAAATGACCCAGGCCAAGCTGGAAAGCGCCGTGCCGGTGGTGAACAAGCTGTTGGAAGACATGACCAACCAACTGGCACCGGCGAAGAAACCTGCCGCCCCTGCCAAGAAGTAAGTGGAGCCGGCAATGACCATGCAACAGCGTATCCAAGTGGCGCTCGTCGAGCTGGGCCAGGACTATTTGAGCGTGCAGGATGAAAGCCATATGCACAGCCGTGGGCTGCAGACCCACTTCAAGGCCGTGCTGGTCAGCCCGCAGTTCGAAGGGCTCAACCGCGTCAAGCGCCACCAGAAGGTCTACGCCACCCTGGGTGACCTGATGGGCGAGTTTCATGCGCTCGCGTTGCATACCTACACGCCTGAAGAATGGGCGAAAATCGACGCAGCTCCGGCCTCGCCGACCTGCGCAGGAGGAGAGTGAAGCTGCGGCAAGTTTTTAGCTGCAAGCTGCAAGATTGAAGCTCGCATACCGCATATAGCTCCTTCTTGTTAGAATCCTCAACGCGCCGCATAGTCGGCGCGTTTTTTTGCTTTTGCCTTTACTTGTAGCTTGCAGCTGAAAACTCGCAACTGCCCCTATCCGGTTCACCCTTTACGAGGGTAGCCACCTGGAGAGAACACCCGTGACTCAACCGATTGTCGTGGCGGCACTGTATAAGTTCGTCACCCTCGAAGATTACGTCGCCCTGCGCGAGCCATTGCTGGAGGCGATGGTCGACAACGGCATCAAAGGCACCTTGCTGATCGCCGAAGAAGGCATCAACGGCACCGTTTCCGGCAGCCGCGAAGGCATTGATGGCCTGATGGCCTGGCTGAAAAAAGACCCGCGCATGGTCGACATCGATCACAAAGAATCCTACTGCGACGATCAGCCGTTCTACCGCACCAAGGTCAAACTCAAGAAGGAGATCGTGACCCTGGGCGTCGAAGGCGTAGACCCGAACAAAAAGGTCGGTACTTACGTCGACCCGCAGGACTGGAACGCGCTGATCAGCGATCCGGAAGTGCTGCTGATCGACACCCGTAACGACTACGAAGTGTCCATTGGTACCTTTGAAGGCGCGATCGACCCGAAAACCACCAGTTTTCGTGAATTTCCCGACTACATCAAAGCCAACTTCGACCCCGCCAAGCACAAGAAAGTCGCCATGTTCTGCACCGGCGGCATTCGTTGCGAAAAAGCCTCCAGCTATATGCTCAGCGAAGGCTTCGACGAGGTCTACCACCTCAAGGGCGGCATCCTGAAGTACCTCGAAGAGGTGCCGCAGGCAGAAACCAAATGGCAGGGTGACTGCTTTGTGTTCGACAATCGTGTGACCGTGCGCCACGACTTGAGCGAAGGCGACTACGATCAATGTCATGCCTGCCGCACACCCGTGAGTGTGGAAGACCGTGCATCCGAGCACTACGTGGCTGGCATCAGCTGCCCGCATTGTTGGGATACGCTGCCCGAGAAGACCCGTCGCAGCGCGATTGACCGGCAAAAGCAGATCGAGCTGGCCAAGGCCCGCAACATGCCGCACCCGATTGGCTTCAACTATAAGCAATCACCTTCCGAGGCTTGAGCCATGTCTGCGCGCCTGCTCTATATAATGGACCCGATGTGTTCCTGGTGCTGGGGCTTTGCCCCGGTGGCCGAGGCGTTGGTGAAGCAGGCCCAGTCGGCCGGTGTGGAACTGCACCTGGTGGTGGGCGGCCTGCGCACTGGCAGTGGCGCGGCGTTGGAGCCGACGACCCGCCGCTACATCCTGGAGCACTGGCAGGCCGTCACCGACGCCACCGGCCAGCCGTTCAAACGCGAAGGCGCATTGCCTGACGGTTTTGTGTACGATACGGAGCCCGCGTGCCGCGCTATCGTTACTGCCCGCAGCTTGGCGCCGGATTGCGCGTGGAAACTGCTGGGGCTGATCCAGCGTGCTTTTTATGTCGAGGGCCGCGATGTGACCCTTGCCAGCGTGCTGGTGGAGCTGGCCGAGCAGGCGGGCATTCCGCGTATCGAGTTCGCCGGTGCTTTTGACCGTGCCGAGCAGCATGCTGCCACGGCTGCCGACTTCACTTGGGTGCAGGACTTGGGTATCGCCGGCTTCCCGACGCTGTTGGCCGAGCGTAATGGCCAGTTGGCCCTGCTGACCAACGGTTACCAGCCGTTGTCCGAGCTGTCGCCGTTGTTGGGCCGGTGGCTGGAGCGAGCGACCTGTGCATGATCAGCCAGACCAAGATGCCGGCAAACGTGTGGACCGACTGACCTGGGCGGAAATTCGCCGCCTGGCCCTGCGTCACAAGAAATCCCTGTGGATCGCCAATGGCGTCGCCGTGCTGGCAACCCTGTGCAGTGTACCGATCCCCTTGCTACTGCCGTTGTTGGTGGACGAAGTGCTGCTGGGCCATGGCGATGCTGCCCTCAAAGTGATGAACCACGCCCTCCCGCTGGGTTGGCAGAAAGCGGCCGGGTATATCGGCCTCATGCTGCTGGTGACCCTGTTTCTGCGCTGCGGCGCCCTGGTGTTCAACGTAGTGCAGGCGCGGCTGTTTGCGCGGCTGGCGAAGGACATCGTGTACCGCATCCGGGTGCGCCTGATCGAGCGGCTCAAGCGTATTTCCCTGGGCGAGTACGAAAGCCTGGGCAGTGGCACGGTCACCACGCACTTGGTCACCGACCTGGATACCCTGGATAGATTCGTCGGCGAAACCCTCAGCCGCTTTCTGGTGGCCATGCTCACGCTGGTAGGCACTTCGGCGATCCTGGTGTGGATGCATTGGCAATTGGCGCTGCTGATCCTGTTGTTCAACCCGCTGGTGATCTACGCCACGGTGCAGTTGGGCAAACGCGTCAAACACTTGAAGAAGCTGGAAAACGACAGTACCTCGCGCTTCACCCAGGCCTTGACCGAGACCCTCGACGCTATCCAGGAAGTGCGCGCCGGCAACCGCCAGGGCTTTTTCCTCGGGCGCCTGGGCCAGCGTGCCCGGGAAGTGCGTGACTTTGCCATTCATTCACAGTGGAAAACCGACGCTTCCAGCCGCGCCAGTGGTTTGCTGTTCCAGTTTGGTATCGATATTTTCCGTGCGGCCGCCATGCTCACCGTGTTGTTTTCCGACCTCTCCATTGGCCAGATGCTCGCGGTGTTCAGTTACTTGTGGTTCATGATCGGGCCGGTGGAGCAACTGTTGAACTTGCAATATGCCTATTACGCGGCGGGCGGTGCGCTGACGCGGATCAACGAACTGCTGGCACGTGCCGACGAACCGCAGTATGCGGGGGGTGAGGACCCGTTTATCGGGCGTGAGACCGTCGGCATTGAAGTGCGCGGCCTGGACTTCGGCTACGGCGAAGACCTGGTGCTCGATCAGTTGAACCTGGTCATTGCGCCGGGCGAGAAAGTGGCAATCGTCGGCGCCAGCGGCGGCGGTAAAAGTACCTTGGTACAACTGCTGCTCGGGCTGTATACGCCACAGGCTGGAACTATCCGCTTTGGTGGTGCCACTCAGCAGGAAATCGGGCTGGAAACCATCCGCGAAAACGTCGCCGTGGTGCTGCAACATCCCGCGCTGTTCAACGATACCGTGCGCGCCAACCTGACCATGGGTCGCGAGCGCAGCGACCAGGCCTGCTGGCAGGCACTGGAAATCGCCCAGTTAGATGCTACCGTCAAGGCATTGCCGATGGGCTTGGACAGTGTGGTGGGGCGCTCCGGAGTGAGGTTTTCCGGCGGGCAGCGTCAACGCCTGGCGATTGCGCGCATGGTGTTGGCCGAGCCGAAAGTGGTGATCCTCGACGAAGCAACTTCCGCCCTGGACGCCGCTACCGAGTACAGCCTGCACCAGGCGCTGGCGCGGTTTCTCAGTGGGCGTACTACACTGATCATCGCCCACCGCCTGTCGGCGGTTAAGCAAGCCGACCGAGTATTAGTGTTCGACGGCGGTCACATTGCTGAGGACGGTGATCATCAGCAATTGATTGCCGATGGCGGCTTGTACGCCAAACTCTACGGACACTTACAGCAAGTACGTTGATTCAGCCTAAGCTGAGCTATCGGAAGCGGTTTTTCGCGTGCGTATCCAGCAGTGCATGTGCAAGGGACTTCATGAAGCAAAAGCGTACTCTCGGAACGCCAAGGCTGTTGGGCATTGTGTGGCCTTTCATCGCCGTGGTGCTGTTTCAGGCATTGTTGGGCAGTGTCAGTCTTTTCATGCTTTCAGCTGTGCGCGGCTATGTGGCCGGCGAGAGCCTGTGGTCGAAGGGCCAGAAAGACGCCATCTACTACCTCACGGTCTACGCTGACAGTCGTGACCAAGCCACGTACCTCAGATACCAGCAGGCCATAGCCGTGCCCCAGGGCGGGCATGAGCTGCGCATCGCCCTCGATCGTCCTACGCCTGATCTTACGGCTGCGCGGCTGGGCATTCTCAAGGGAGGCAACCACCCGGATGACGTCTCGAGCCTGATCTGGCTGTACCTCAATTTTCGTCACTTCAGCTACCTGGAAAAAGCCATCGAGTTGTGGACTGTGGGCGATGGCTACCTGGTGCAACTCGATGGCTTGGCCCAGGAGATGCACGGCGCAATCCTCCGCGACCAAGTCAACGCCAACGATGTGCGGCAATGGAAGGCGCATATCATCGCGATCAATGAAGGCGTAACGCCAGCTGCCAAGGCCTTCAGCGATGCATTGGGCGAAGGCTCGCGGATGATCCTGCGGCTGCTGCTGATCACCAACCTGGCCACGGCCCTTGTCCTGATTGTGCTGGCGCTGTTGCGCACGCATAAGTTGCTGGCCCAGCGTCACGCTTTCGCCAACGCCCTGCAGCAGGAGAAGGAGCGAGCGCAGATCACGTTGGAGTCGATTGGCGATGGAGTGATCACCACCGACGTCGACGGCGCCATTACCTATATGAACCCGGCAGCCGAGGCGCTGACCCACTGGCATTCGGCCCAGGCTCAGGGCCTGCCGCTGGCAGCGCTGTTCAACTTGTTGGATGACGATGCCGAGCCCGACGGGTTTACCTTGATCGAACATATCGTCAAGGGCCAGCTCAGCGGCGGCAGCGAGCATTCAAAGACCATCCAGCGGCTGGATGGCAGCACGGTCTCGGTAACCCTGGTGGGGGCGCCGATCCGCAGCGACGGCAAGGTCACGGGGGCGGTGCTGGTGTTGCATGACATGACCCAAGAGCGCCAATACATCGCCAACCTGTCCTGGCAGGCAACCCATGACGCCCTGACTGGCCTGGCCAACCGCCGCGAATTCGAATTCCGCCTGGAACAGGTGCTGCACCCAGCAGGGCAGCAGGACGGCGGGCGGCATGCATTGATGTTTCTTGACCTGGACCAGTTCAAGCTGGTCAACGACACCTGTGGTCATGCGGCAGGTGATGAACTGTTGCGACATATTTGCGCGTTGCTGCAGTCCGACCTGCGCGAGGGCGACACCCTGGCGCGCCTGGGGGGGGATGAGTTCGGCATTTTGCTGGAAAACTGCCCGGCGGTCGTGGCCGAAAAAATCGCCGAGAGCCTGCGCCATACTGTGCAGAACCTGCATTTTGTGTGGAAGGGCCGGCCGTTCATGACCACTGTCAGCGTCGGCCTGGTGCACCTTGGGCAAACCCCGACCACCCTGGAAACCTCGCTGCGCGCCGCCGACATGGCGTGCTACATGGCCAAGGAGAAAGGTCGCAACCGTGTGCAGGTGTACCACGCCGATGATTCGGAATTGTCCCTGCGTTTTGGCGAGATGGCCTGGGTGCAGCGCCTGCACATGGCCTTGGAAGAGAATCGGTTTTGCCTCTACGCCCAGGAAATCTCGCCCCTGGGACAGACCGATGCGGGCAATGGGCATATCGAAATCCTGCTGCGCCTGCATGATGAGGCCGGCCGCATCATCTTGCCTGACAGCTTTATCCCGGCGGCCGAGCGTTACGGTCTGATGACGTCCCTGGACCGTTGGGTGGTGGAGAATGTGTTCAAGATCATCGCCCGTTGCCTGCAGGAGCGTCCGAACCGCCCTATGGCCGTGTGTGCGATCAATCTGTCAGGTATAACTATTGGTGATGATGAGTTCCTCGGATTTTTACGTGAGAAATTTCATACTTACAATATTCCGCCCAGCATGATCTGTTTTGAAATTACCGAAACCAGTGCAATCGCTAATCTGGGCAGTGCAATCCGCTTTATTAATGAACTCAAAGCCTTAGGTTGTCAGTTCTCGCTGGATGACTTTTGTGCCGGAATGTCCTCATTCGCTTATCTCAAACATTTACCTGTAGACTTCCTGAAGATCGATGGAAGTTTCGTAAAGGATATGCTGGACGACCCGATTAACCGCGCGATGGTCGAAGTGATCAATCACATCGGCCATGTCATGGGTAAGCGCACAATTGCAGAATTTGTCGAGACACCGCAAATCGAACAGGCACTACTCGACATTGGTGTTGATTACGCTCAGGGCTACCTGATTGAACGACCGCAATTGTTTACCTTTGATAGCTTGCAGTGTCGACCTGTGCGGCCGCAGCCCCTGTTATTCAAGGCGCCTGGCACATTCCGCTGAAACATTCGCTGGTCTGTACAATCACACTTAAAAAGGAGCCTTAAACAGTGATCGACACATTCAACAGAACCGGCCCGCTTATGGAAGCCTCGAGTTATCCCGCCTGGGCACAAAAACTGATCCAGGACTGTAGCGAGAGCAAGCGTCGCGTTGTCGAACACGAACTGTACCAGCGCATGCGCGATAACACGCTCAGCGCCAAGACCATGCGCCACTACCTGATCGGTGGCTGGCCTGTGGTGGAACAGTTTGCCTTGTACATGGCACAGAACCTCACCAAGACCAAATTTGCCCGCCATCCGGGGGAGGACATGGCGCGCCGCTGGCTGATGCGCAATATTCGCGTGGAACTCAACCATGCCGACTATTGGATGCATTGGGCCCGTGCTCACGGCGTGAGCCTGGAAGACTTGCAGGCCCAGAATGTGCCGCCGGAGCTGCACGCACTGAGCCATTGGTGCTGGCACACTAGCTCTGCCGATTCGCTGATCGTGGCGATTGCCGCGACCAACTACGCAATCGAGGGGGCAACGGGGGAATGGTCTGCGGTGGTGTGTTCTACCGGCGTCTACGCAGCGGCGTTCCCAGAGGAAGAGCGCAAGCGCGCGATGAAGTGGCTGAAGATGCACGCCCAGTACGATGACGCCCACCCGTGGGAAGCGCTGGAAATCATCTGCACCCTGGCCGGCATGAACCCGACCCAGCAATTGCAGGTAGAGCTGCGCCAAGCCGTGTGCAAGAGCTACGACTACATGTATCTCTTCTTGGAAAGTTGCATGCGCCTGGAGAAAGAGAAGGCGCCAGCCTTGGTGCGTGAGCGCCAGGCGCGGGTCGCCAGCGAAGCCTGATGCAGTAGGTAATGTGGCGAGGGAGCAAGCTCCCTCGCCACAGTTATGTCATTCGACTTTAACGGTTAGGGCTTACCCCGCCATCGCTAAGCGGTTGCGGCCTTCGCGCTTGGCCACGTACAACGCGCTGTCAGCTCGGCGCAGCAGGCTTTCGGCAGATTCTGCCGCCAGCAAGGTCGAACAACCGAGGCTCACCGTCAATTCGATCCGCTCTCCATCCACCCGGTAATCCTGGGTCTGTGCCGCTTGGCGCAGGCGTTCGCCGACCATTGCCGCCGCGTCTCGGCCGGTGTTGGACAGCAGGATCAGAAACTCTTCCCCGCCAAATCGAAACACCATGTCCACGTTGCGCAATTGACTCTTTATCGCTGCGGCGACGGCGCGCAGCACGGTATCGCCGGCGGTGTGGCCGTGGGTATCGTTGATGACCTTGAAGTGGTCGATGTCGAGCATCAGCAAGGACAGCGGGTTCAGGTGCCGGCGCGCCATGTCGATTTCCCGTTGCAAGGTCTGGTCCATGGCAATGCGGTTGCCGGTGTCGGTCAACGGGTCGCGCAGTGCGCTGCGGGTGGCGGCACGGTAGAGCAGAGCGTTGCGCATCGGGTAGAGCAGGGTGGCCAGCAGGGATTCGAGCTGGCCCAGTTCTTCTTCCACCAGGCGCTGGTTGCGGCGAAAGATTAATTCACCGAGGTGCTCGCCTTCATGGCTCAGGCTATAGCTCACCGTATGGTGACCGCGATGGCCGAACTCCAGGCGCAGGTCGCTGGCTTGATGGCGGTATTGCAGGGCGTCCAGAGGCACCAGGCGTTGGATCTCTCGGAAGAAAACACCGAGGATGCGCTCCGGCTCCAGGCTGGTTTGCAGTTGCAGGCCCAGTTGCTGGCGAAGTTGGCTGATAGTGGTGGGACGGTGTGGGACGAGGGATGGCTGACCAAACCCCAGGCGCTGCAATTTGGCACTGTCGAAGTCAATTGCGTTGGTCTGGGTGGGTGTTTTCATGAGCAATCGGCCTCTAAGCTCTTAGCTGTCTTACAGGCTCGATGAGAGTGGCGAGCGCCAAGCGTCTAACTGTTCCTTCAGTTCCGTAAAACATTGGTTACAGTCTAGACCGCTTTTTACTGGGTTATAACCCCAGGGAACCACCGCACGTCTTGTCATCGCTTAACCTGCTTGGAGAGGTTAGAGCGATATTCGTGCCAAATGGTTTAACATTATTAAATGTTCTTATAAAACAACGACTATTCCTATCGGCAGAAACAGTCGTTGAATAATGACGCCGGTTATTTGGCCGATGGGTACCCGTTTTAAAGGTGTTGGCGAACCAAGGTGGTTTGGTCAATCTGGTCAATCGACGTCACCCCCGTGAGGGTCATGGCCACGCGCATTTCCTTGGCGAAGATGTCCAGCAGGTTTTCCACCCCGTGCTGGCCATCGGCGGCCAGCGCGTAGGCACTGGCGCGACCCAGCAGGCAGGCTTTGGCACCCAGGGCGAGCATGCGCACCACGTCCAGCCCGGAACGGATGCCGGAGTCGACCAGCACCGTAAGGTCGTCGCCCACCGCATCGGCAATCGGTGGCAAGGCTTTAGCGGTGGACAGCACGCCATCCAATTGACGGCCACCATGGTTGGAAACCACGATGCCATCGGCGCCGAAACTCACCGCGTCCTTGGCATCCTGTGGGTCGAGGATGCCCTTGATGATCATCGGGCCCTTCCAGAATTCGCGGATCCACTCCAGGTCTTTCCAACTGATCGACGGGTCGAAGTTGTTGGCCAGCCAGCCGATGTAATCTTCCAAGTGGGTGGGTTTGCCTAGGTACTTGGAGATATTGCCAAGGTCGTGCGGGCGGCCCATCAACCCCACATCAAAGGCCCATTGCGGCTTGGTGACAGCTTGCAACATGCGTCGCTGTGCTGCGAAGGGCCCGGACATGCCCGAGTGGGCATCGCGGTAGCGCGCGCCGGGCGTGGGCATATCCACAGTGAATACCAGTGTCGTGATGCCGGCCGCCTGCGCTCGTTCCAGTGCGTTGCGCATGAAGCCACGGTCCTTGAGCACATACAGTTGGAACCAGATCGCCCGCGCACTTTGCGACGCCACCTCTTCAATTGGGCACACCGATACCGTCGACAGGCAGAACGGGATGCCTTTGTTCTCCGCTGCCTTGGCGGCCTGCACTTCGCCGCGTCGCGCATACATGCCGGTCAGGCCCACCGGGCTGAGGATCACCGGCATGTCCAGTGTCTGGCCGAACACCGTGGTCTTCAGGCTCAGGTTATCCACATTGCGCAGGACGCGCTGGCGCAGGCTGATCTCGGCCAGGTCCGAACTGTTCGCGCGCATCGTGTGTTCGGCGTAGGCGCCGCCGTCAATGTAGTCGAACAGGAAGCGCGGCAGCTTGCGCTTGGCGGCTGCGCGGTAGTCGGAGGCAGACGAGATGATCATGAACAGTGTCTCCACAAGCCAGGGCGGATCAGGATAGGCAAATATCTGGCATGATAAAAACAACTTTTATCACTGCTAGCCAGTCGCCAAAGGAATACCGATGAACCTGAGAACACTGCGTACCTTTGTCGAAGTGGTGCGCCAAGGTGGCTTTTCCCAGGCTGCCGAGGTGGTGTCCCTGACTCAATCCACCGTGAGCAAGGCGGTCAAGACCCTCGAAGACGAGCTGGGCACGCCGTTGCTCAACCGTCTCGGCCACCGCAACGAACTCACCGCCGCCGGCGAAATTGCCTACCGCCGCGCCTTGGTGCTGCTCGCCGAGCACAACGACCTGGTGGCGGAGATCAACGACCTGCGCGGCCTCAAGCGTGGCGTGCTACGCATCGGCTTGCCGCCTGTGGGCTGCGGCGTGTTGTTCGCGACGATGTTTGCCACCTACCGCAGTCGCTATCCGGACATCGACATCGAACTCACCGAATACGGCAGCAAAAAACTGCGCGAGTGCCTGGAAGCGGGGGAGGTCGACCTGGCGGCGCTGCTGCTGCCGGTGGATGAAGGCTTCGATTACCAACCCGTGCGCAATGAACCACTGATCGCGGTGTTGCCCATCAGCCACCCATTGGCCCTGCGCAAACGCATCGACTTCACCGACTTGGCGGATTCACCCTTCATCCTGTTTGAAGCCGGCTTCGCCCTGAACGCCAAAATTCTCGCCGCGTGCGAACGCAAAGGCGTCACCCCCAAGGTGACGGCGCGCAGCGGCCAGATCGACTTCATCGTCGACCTGGTCGCCGCCGGTTTGGGCGTGGCTTTCCTGCCGCGCATGCTGGCGCACAAACATCAACACGCGGGCATCGCCCTGATCCCCTTGGACGAACCACACACCGACTGGCACATCGCCTTGGCCTGGCGAGCCAGCGCCCACTTACCACCCGCCGCCCTGGCCTGGCTGGAGATGGCCAGCGAGCACGCAGACTCAACCGGCCATCCGTTTTAATCTCAGCAAGTGCGATAGAAAGCTTGACTTCTCCTTTTCAATCAGTAACATACGGCGCATTCCGCGATAGCTCAGTTGGTAGAGCAAATGACTGTTAATCATTGGGTCCCTGGTTCGAGTCCAGGTCGTGGAGCCAGATAGAGAAAGCCTGCAGAGATGCAGGCTTTTTTTTGCCTTGGATTTCTCCGAGGTGATCAAAGCGCACAGCGTGACCAGCATGAAGCCGTCTCTAATCCTACGATTCAGAGGGAAGCCCCATGAAAGTCGCTGCAGTCGTTTCAACCAAAGGCGGGCCGGGTAAAACCACGGTCGGCGCCAATTTAGGTGCGTTCTGCGCCGATGCAGGTGTTCGGACCCTGCTCATTGACCTTGATAATCAGCCGTCACTGTCCTCGTTTTACAACCTGTCGCATGAGGCACCTGGCGGTACCTATCAGTTGATCACGAGTAATGAGACTCGGCCTGATCAAATCATTTCTCAAACCTGCATCCCCAATCTGTCGCTGATCAAGTCAAATGATCCCTTCAATTTATTGAGTAATTTGTTACTGCACGCTGCTGACGGACGCCTTCGTCTCAAGAATTTAATGCCGGCCTTTGCGCAAGACTTTGATCTGATTTTGATCGATACCCAGGGCGCTCGCTCCATCGTGCTAGAGATGGCCTTGCTGGGTTCTCAAGTGGCTATTTCTCCCATCACGCCCGATATGTTGACGGCTCGAGAGTTTCAGCGTGGGATGCTCCAGCTCTATCGAGACCTGGAGCCTTTGGCTGCATTGGGTGCAGTGACACCGGTGTTGAACATCGTGATCAACAAACTGGATGCAACCAATGATGCAAATCTTATCCATGCGTAAAATCCGAGAGGTACTACGCCTAAAGTTCGACGCCGGCCTGTCCGTGCGCAAGATCGCCGCCAGCCTGCGCATCAGTAGCGGCAGTGCGGGCAACTACTTGCACCGCTTTAACGCTTGCGGGCTGAGTTGGCCGACATTGTTATCGGACTCCGAACTGGAGCGATGCCTGTTCCCTCCAGCACCAACAGTTCCCAGCGATCAACGTCCGATGCCTGACTGGGCTTGGGCGCATGCCGAGTTGCGCCGCCCCGGCGTAACTCTGGCCCTGCTTTGGCAAGAGTACCGACTCGCTCACCCGCAAGGCTTCCAATACAGCTGGTTCTGCGAGCACTACCGCCTCTGGGCCGCCAAGGTCGATGTTGTCATGCGCCAGGAGCACCGTGCCGGCGAAAAGCTGTTCGTCGATTACTCCGGACAGACCGCGCCCATCATCGACCGACAGACCGGTGAAATCCGTCAGGCCCAGATCTTCGTCGCCGTCCTAGGCGCGTCCAGCTACACCTTTGCCGAAGCCACTTGGTCGCAGAAACTGCCCGACTGGCTGGGCTCGCACGCCCGCTGTTTTGCTTTTTTCGGCGGCACATCGCAGATCCTGGTGCCCGATAATCTGCGCAGTGGCGTCACCAAGGCGCATCGCTACGAGCCGGACATCAACCCCAGTTACCGCGATCTCGCCGAGCATTACGGCGTAGCCGTACTGCCCGCGCGTTCGCGTAAACCCAAGGACAAAGCCAAGGTTGAAGTGGGTGTGCAAGTGGTCGAGCGCTGGATCCTGGCAGTGCTGCGCAACCGCCAGTTCTTCTCGCTCGGAGAACTCAACACGGCAATCAGCCTGCTGCTCGAACGCCTCAATCAAAAGCCCTTCAAGAAGCTGCCCGGCTCACGCCGGTCAGCCTTCGAGACCCTTGACCAACCGGCGCTGCAACCGTTACCGGAGCATCCGTACGTCTACGCCGAATGGAAAAAAGTACGCGTCCACATCGACTACCACGTCGAGGTCGACGGCCATTACTACTCGGTGCCGTACCAGCTGGTGAAGCACCAACTCGAAGCGCGGCTAACCGCTAAGACCGTCGAGTGCTTCCACGCCAACCAGCGGGTGGCCAGCCATCTGCGCTCGCCGCACAAAGGCCGCCACACCACCCAAACCGAGCACATGCCCAAAAGTCACCGCGAACATGCCGAATGGACGCCGCAGCGACTGATCCACTGGGC